>CAIKBP010000114.1 GCA_903825695.1 uncultured Verrucomicrobiota bacterium | reverse complement strand
GGCGCTGAGGAACGCCACATCGCCGAGGCCATCGCCGTCAACCTGCGCGAGATGATGGCGCTGAAGGTGCCGATGGTCGCCGTGATTGTCGGCGAAGGCGGTTCGGGCGGCGCGCTCGGCATCGGCGTATGCAACCGTGTGCTGATTCTGGAGAACGCCTATTATTCCGTCATCTCGCCGGAAGGTTGCGCTGCGATTTTGTGGAAAGATCGCGCCAATGCGCCACAAGCCGCCGAAGCGCTGCGATTGTCCGCCAAAGACCTGCTGGAGTTCGGTGTCGTGGACGAAATCATCCCCGAGCCGCCCGGTGGCGCCCATAAAGACTACGATGCCACGGCTAACTCCCTGAAAAAAGTTCTCCTGAAACATCTCCACGAGTTGCTGGCGGAGAAGACCACGGATCTGCTGGACGCGCGCTACAAACGGTTCCGCAAGTTCGGCATCTTCGGACAAGGGGAACCCTCCATGAAACGTTCCCGCGCAAAGAAATCGCCACGCAAAACAGCGGCAGCCTAACCGTGCTGCAGTCCGCCGGCGTGTCCGCCGTAGTCCCGCGTCTGCGGGACGAAGGTGGAATTACTTCGCCGAACCGGATTTGTCGTGCTTCGCCGTGTAATGCAGGTTCGTCGTCCCCATGAACGCTTCGGTGTCCAGCGCGACAATCGCCGGGAAATTCGTTATCACGACGCCTGGCTTGGATATGTTTGAATTGATCATGCTATAATTCAACCACGGCGTCCGCCACGTGCCCTTCGCCAGTTTGGCGGTCAAAGTCCAAAGATGCGTCCTCTTGTTGTACGCCAGCTTGCAACTCCCAAAACCGCTCACGCCTTTCCCTTTCCCTTTTCCTTTTCCGTCCAACTGGAATGGCACCTGCGCCCCGCCAACGTCCGCAGTCATTACCTTGTTGGTTAAATCATAGCCCGCACCGAGATCAACAAGCGTCGCAGACAGGGTGCAACTGTCCGAGTTTGTCTTGGCGAAGTTCAATGTCGCCTGCAGCTTGGTGATGATCAACTCACAAGCCACCGTAACCATTATGTTACTGATAATAGGCTCTTCTTTCCCATCGGTTATCACCACACTTACCTGATACGGACCGCAATTTGTACCGTAAGCATGCTCCACTGAGTTCGATGATGACCACGCATTCGTCACACCATCGCCAAATAACCACTCGTAACTCACAGGAGCGCCATTCTCACCATCCGCGCCGACAGTGAAGACGTTCGTCTCACCCGCAATCACAATCGTTAGGCCACCCACCTGTATGGCATTAGTCACCCCAGGCCCCAACGTGATTACAGGCGGATGATTGGATGTAACCGTTATCATGTTCGTTTGGGTCAACGTGTTCTGCCCACCGAGGCCAAATGCCGTCAGACTCACCGCGAACACGCCAGCGTTGCTGTACGTATAGGTCGGATTGACAGCGCTGCTGAGGCCGCCATCGCCAAAACTCCAGGACCGGTTCGTGATGTTTCCCGCCGATGTATCTGTGAAGTTCACCGTCAACCACGCAACTCCATTAGTTGGATCCGCAGTAAAGCTAACGGTGGGCGGAAGCGGAGTGAGAAGGAAAGCGCCGTTGTTCCCCATCCCGACAATCTGTCCCACATTGTTGATGGCAGTTGCGCTTAACAACTGCCACCCGGAATTGGTTGGGATTAAGTTGTTCAAATCGACCGTTTGGCCACCGCTATACAGGATCGCCGCTTGCACAGGATCGGGGTATAACGACGTCCAAGCCGTTCCAACGACCTGGCCCAAGTTGTTGATTCCAAATGCCACGGAGTTGGACATGCCGGTGAGGCCAAAGTATGTCAACTGGCCGCCGCTATACAAGAACGCGGTTCCATTGCCAGATGCGCCACGGTACGCACCCCCCCGGGCCTGAATAACCGACGATCTGGCCAGAATTGTTGATGCTCCAAGCCGTGCCGGCACAAAGATTGGTCAATTGGCCTGCGCTATAAAGAAACGCGTATCCATCGCTCGTCCGTCCTACGATTTGGCCGGAGTCGTTAATACCGTATGGGTCGCCGGCGCAAAGATTGGTCAACTGGCCGCCGCTATATAATCCCACCTGCCCTCCACCCAAGACCACGATTTGGTTGGAGTTGTTAATGGCGGTAGCGAAACTATTTGGGGCTACGTCGGTATACTGGTCGCCATCCAAAAGAAAGGCATCGGTCTCATGTGCGCCGGTTGCCCAACCAACGATCCGGCCGGAATTGTTTATGCCATCGGGCACCACTTCAAATGGCGAGTAAGGGAAGGGTGGATGCTGGTCCAAAACAATCATTTGGCCGTTGGTATAAAGGCGTCCCGACGTGCCACCATAGTGCCCAACAACCTGGCCGGAATCATTGATAGCCATGGGGTAGAAATCGCCCATTCCAGTGACGCTATACGTGGGTGCGACATCGGCATGCGCAACTGACGTTGCCAACCAGATCGCCAAGATACCCGCTGCAAGCGGTAGTCTTTTGGTAAACCTCACAACACGCTTGTCAAACTCCTCGCCCATCACAGTAATTTCGCGCTTTTCCCGAATTACGCAATCTCGTGACGCAGTTTGGCGGCGCGGACGGTGTTGTGCATCAGCATGGCAATGGTCATCGGGCCGACACCGCCGGGGACGGGTGAGATAAGCGACGCCTTTTCTTTGACGGCGTCGAAATCTACGTCGCCGACAAGCCGATACCCTTTCTCGGCGGTCTTGTCCTCAACGCGGTTGATGCCGACATCAATGACCACGGCGCCGACACAGACCATATCGGCCCTAACAAAGCGCGGGACGCCGATGGCCGCAATCAGAATGTCGGCAGATCGGCAAATCTCTGCGAGGTTTTTGCTGCGCGAGTGGCATAGCGTGACCGTCGCGTTGGCCTGCGGTGTTTTCTGCGACAGGATGAGCGAGACGGGACGGCCGACAAGATGGCTGCGGCCAATGACGACGACATGCGCGCCTTCGATGGCGACCCCGCTGCGCAGGAGAAGCTGGTGAACGCCTGATGGTGTGCATGGCGCAAATCCCGTCGGATCGCCAAGCGCCAGCTTGCCGACGTTGATCGGGCTGAGGCCGTCCACGTCCTTGGACGGATCAATCGCCGCGAAAATGGCTTCCTCTGAAATTTGCTTCGGCAAAGGCGACTGAACGAGGATACCGTCAACTTCCTTTTTGGAATTGAGATCGCTGATTAATTGCAGCAGTTGCCGCTGACCGGCCGTGGAAGTGAGGTTGATCCGCTCGGAGTGCAACCCAAGCCGCGTGCACATCTTGTCCTTGGATGAGACGTAGGCAACGCTTGCTGGATTGTCGCCGACGAGGACGACGGCTAAGCCGGGCGTAAGTTTATGGCGCGCCTTGAGTTGCGCGACGGTAGCAGCGGTCTCAGCGTTGATCTGCTCCGCGAGTGCCTTGCCATCAATGATTCGTGCCGACAT
Source organism: uncultured Verrucomicrobiota bacterium (assembly GCA_903825695.1). Classification (GTDB taxonomy): domain Bacteria; phylum Verrucomicrobiota; class Verrucomicrobiia; order Palsa-1439; family Palsa-1439; genus CAIKBP01. Next base: position 4,551 of record CAIKBP010000114.1, on the reverse strand, counting down.
CGCGGTAGCTGTTACAAGACAATTTGTATGCGATCAATCGTCAACACGGGATAGCGATCGCCTTTGCGCCAACGTTCGCTGCCAGCCACTCGGACGTGTTTGCCCTCGAAACAGCTTAAGTTTGTCTTCTGGTCGCTTTCGAGATAGCACATCCGCTGCTGCAGCCGGTTCAGTTCCGGCGTCATCAACTGATACTGAGCCGGCGCGCTGGCGTCGGACACCGCCTGAAAAATGCCGTCCTTCATAACGTACTGGACGATCATGTCCGGGTCGGTGTCCACAACCTTCACGGTTGTTTCTTCAGGCATGAGTGGTGCCACAACGTCGGCCGTAGTCGGCGGCAGCGCGGTTACTGGCGGCGCCGGCGTTGGCGTTGTTTCGGGCGCTGGCGGCGCGGGCGGGGTTTCCACCAACTCGGCTGCCACCCAGCCCGTACATTGCGGAGTCGGCTTGATTTGCACCCAGGCGCCTTCGGTCTTAACGACCTCGATGCTAGCGCCTTTGGCAAGCTTGCCAACATCGCGGTGATTCGTGCTCGGTCCGCAGCGCACGTAAACACTGTCTGCCTTCACCACACCGTTGCTGACCAACTGGGCGCTGACAAAGCACTTGGCTTGTGCCGGCAGTTGAATGCGCAGCCACTCAACTTCCTTGCCGTTTTCGCTGACCGCCTTGCGCTCGACGATCGTCACCGATTCGCCCTTGTTCAACTGGATGATCGGCTCTGCTGTAAGGCTCGGGCGGGCGCGCACGTTCGAGCGCATGCTTTTCACCACGCCATGGTTGCCGCCAGCCGGACACATCATGGGCTGTCCACTTTGTCCTTCGGCACTGGCTTTCAATACCGGCGGTGCCACTGGTGCGGGCGCTGCTTCCTTCAATGAATCGGCCCGCACAGCCAGCGTCAAGCCCGCCACCAGGCAAACACTCAACGCCCCTTGGGGCCACCTGCGAGAATGAGTAAACGAATTCATGACTGACCTCCTTGATCTGTCATCTGCTTCTATTGTTGTGACGGCACTTCATGGATACATCACATCGGATCACGCGCTCGACATCGGCGTGAAAAACCGCGCTGTCGTCAGTCCGGTTTGGTTTTTGGCAAACCGAAGACGCGCTGTCCGTCTTTCCACCGTCCTTGTTTCTTCAACACCTCCACGCGCTCGAACCGTTTCAACACGTTGCGGCGCGTCGTAATTTTGTTCGCTGATTTCAGACTCTGATGTTGTGACATGTTTACAACCGTATTAGTTGGCGGGTTTGGATCCTTGTTTCAGTTTTTCCAGTCTTGCCGCAACTTCTTCGCGGTGTTGCTGATTCTTACCAGAATGCAGGTAGCTTTCAAAATGTTTTATTGCCTCGGCTGGATTGGTTGCTTCGAACATTAAACCCAGCTTGTAATACACCAACCCGTAATCGGGCCTAAGTTCCAATGCCTTCCGATACGCCGCCAGCGCTTTGTCGTGGTCGCCCAAAGCCCGTTCTGCATCCCCCAACCCGCTGTACGCCACTGCGAACTTTGGATCTCTTTCGATGGCTTTTTGATAATAAGCATGCGCCACGTTGGGGTTTTTCTCCGCAAGGTACACATCGCCAAGCGCGTTGCTGTAAAACGCCGAACTGGGATCGGTGTCCAGGGCCTTTTGCAGCAGCATTTTTGCCTCTTTGAGGTGCAACTGCTCCAGTTCAAGCACACCGAGACTGTAGTACGCTTCGCCCGTGTGCCGGCCCGCTTCCTCCTCCAGTTTCACGAACAACTCCAGATGCTTCCGTGCCTCGTCGAGTTTGCCCTGCTCCTCGAGTAGCACACCGAGATTGTGATGCGCCCGCCCAAACTTTGGCGCGATGGCAACGGCCTTTTCGTAGGCCGCCAGTGCGCCGGCCTTGTCTTCCTTCTCGTCCAGCAACACGCCCAATTGGTTCCACACATCCGGGTCGTCATTCTTCAAATCGAGGTAATGCCTGTAGTGCTTGATTGCCTCTTCGGGTTGTTTCAAGTCGACGCAAACGATTGCGAGATTGTAAAGCGCATCCAGATGCCGCGGGAAAATCTTCAGCGCCTGCTGATACTCAACTTTCGCGCGTGCCAGTGAATCCTTCTTTTTGAACTCGTTCCCGCGCTCGACAAACTTGTTGGCCTCAATGACCGCCTTCCGATCTTGTGGCGACAATGTCTCCGAGCGTGCAGCGAGCGCAAGACACATCGCCGCCGCGCTCAGAATGATGCCAGACAGTTTAATTGTCTTTCTCACGGTTTCCCGTCATTTGTGTTCAATTTCTCCAAGGCCAACCGCGCTGCGCCAACCGCGCTGCTATGCGGGCATTCCTTGATCAATCGCTCCAGCGCTGCCCGGCCCTCGTTCCGTTTTCCCATGGCCAACCGGCTCAAGCCCAGGCAATACAACGCTTTATCTTTATCCCTGAAATCTGGCCAGCGTGCAAGCAAATGCTCCATGCAATATGCCGCCCCACCATGCTTGCCACGATGCCCCAAACAGAACCCCAACGCGAACATAGCATCCGCTATGTGCCCAGACCTGTCCTCTTCGTCGTGGCCGATTACGTTCCGCAGATGCGGTTCTGCCAGCTCCTCGCGGCCACTATCGAGGTACGCCTTTGCCACGCGCCAATTGGCCTCCACGTCGGCAGGGTTCTGTGCCGCCAATCGCTGCGCCTCGCGCAAAGTCATATTGGCCGGGTTACCCTCCGTCAACCGCGCTATCATCGTCGCCTTATCCGTCAAACCTGACACCCGCTCCAGTTCGCCACCCTGCCCATCCAACACCAACACCGTCGGTACGCCGCGCACATCGAATCGCGCCACCGCATCAACCTGCGCTGCCGCATTAACCCGCACACACACAAACGCGCCGGCCGCGCGGATGAGCTCCGTGTTCGCAAGCACGCCTTCTTCGAAGCTCTGACGCGTCTCCGACCCGCCAGTGTAAAAATAGGCAAGTACCCGTTTCCCTGAGTCCTTCGCCTGTTTCAACGCCATGGGCAATGAGCGCAACCAAGGAACACCGCCGCGCAACTTCTTCAATCCATCCATCGCCGCGCCGCGCACCGATTCATCCGCATCGCTGTTGGCAACTTCTTCCAGCCACGGCGCTGTTTCCTGCCAGCCGCTTTGGCCCAGCGCCCACGCCGCCGACCAGCGAACCAGCGACACACCATCTTTCAATCGCGCCCGCACCATCTCGACATCTGCGTCGGTATCACTCGTCTGCAACAGCCCGATCACGCCCATTTGCCGGTGCTCGGGATTCGACGATGCCACCATCTTGCGAAACTGTTCCTGCGCTCGCGGCCCGCCGGCCTGAGCCAGTTTATCCACCACGTCTGCGCGCTCTTCATCGTTTGTTGTGCAGTCGACTTGCCTGACAAGATCGTCGATACGATCTGCCCTCGCCACAGAGACGGTCAACGCGAAAAGCAATGGAATGACCAAGGAGGAGCGATTCTTAATCGAGACCGTACGCTCGTTCATTTCTTATTCACCGATTTCCTAATCCAGTTCAGATAATTCCTTCCGCCTGCTGCGATCGGCACAAAAATGATCTCCGGCACATCATAACTATGCGACGCCTCGATCGTCCTCGTCACCGCACCCATATTCGCCTTCGTCGTCTTGATTAGCAGCATCGTTTCCTTCGTTTGCTCGAGTTTCCCATGCCACCAATAATGAGACCCCACGCCGTCCAAGACGTTCACGCACGCCGCCAGTTTTGCGTCGAGCACCGCTCTTGCCAGCCGCCGCGCCTCCGTTCGCGACCCGCATGTTACAAGTCCCAACACGCAATTCGTCATGTCCGTTTCCCATCGATAATCGGAATCAACTCCGTAAGTCGTTTGATGACGAAATCCGCTGCGTGCGCCCAATCGGGCACCGCGCTGCCGTTCACTAACACCACAGATGGCGCGCCAGCGTTTTTCGCGCATTGCACATCCCACGTGTAATCGCCGACCATCAGCAGCTCATGCGGCGACATTTTCCATTGCCGCGCGATTCGCAGGATAGAATCCGGCGCCGGTTTGTGCGGGCCATCCTCGCGGGTGATAATAACGTCAAACTTTAAATGTAGTTTTCGGCAGACGGTGTCCACCGACCGCTGCGAGTTTCGTGTCAATAACGCCATCGGCACATGTCGCCCAGCCAGGTGCGTCAACACCGTCCGCGCGCCGGGGTTCAGTCTCGCCTTCGCCGCGGCGTCGTCCTCGTACTTTCGCAAAACGCGCTGGACTCGCGTGCGCTCCTCGCCCGTTACACTCAGCATGTATTCAAGCATGTCGCGGTCGCCGACATTCGCCTCAGCCTTCAGCCCCTCAAAATCGAACACCGGCACCGTGATCGTGCCGTCCATGTCGAAAATAACGCCCTTGATCTCCATCGAACTCGGTAGCAATTAACGCGCAATCGGCGGCAAAATCAATGCAGGAATCCGCTCGCGCTAGATTCTTGTGGCGACCTTTCTCACTGGAGCAGTGGGATCAGGGCAAGACAATCGCATCAAAGCTGAGCCTGCGAGATGTGCGAAGCAAAATGTCCCT
>CAIKBP010000113.1 GCA_903825695.1 uncultured Verrucomicrobiota bacterium | reverse complement strand
CAAACGTCTTTCTCACTCGCGGAGCCGCGCGGCTTTTCCTCTCCGACTGGCGTAGCGGACGGCTCGGCCCTGACCACAGGGCTGCCATTCTTGAGCAACGCGTCGATGTCTTTGCCGGCCAATTGGGCCATGATACCGCGCGCGAAAACCTCCAGAGTGACGTGGCCGCCCAGCATCTGGACCACCGTGGCCGTCGTGCCGCTCGGAATCGTAACGCGCTGGCCTGACGGAATCTGCGTGACATCGCAATCGCGCGCAAAGGTCACTTGGTCGTGTGGTTGCGGTGGAATGTTGTCGCTCATGATCCAGCCATCCTTCTTCGTGGTTACATCTGTTCGATGACGGCGATGCCGAGCAGGTTCAGCCCGCGCCGCATGACATCGGCCGTCAGACGACAGAGCGATAATCGCGAAGAGCGCAACGGCTCTGCCGACTGCAGGACCGGACAATCATCGTAGAACACGCTAAACCTGCCCGCCAGCTCGTACAAGTAGCCCGTCAACCAGTTCGGTTTATCGTCGTCGGCCACAGCCTGCAACGTTTCGCCAAAACGCAGCAAATACTTGGCTAGATCGAGTTCGGCTGGATGCTCCAGAGTAATCTTGGCCGGCTGCTGGGACGTCGCTCCGACATTCGCTTCAGCCTTGCGGAAGATGCTGCGCATGCGGACGTAGGCGTACTGCATGTACGGCGCGGTATTGCCTGTCATCGCCAGCATCTTCGGCCAACTGAAAACGTAATCCGTCGTCCGGTTCTGCGATAAATCAGCGTACTTCACCGCGCCGATGCCGACTGCGCGCGCGATCTGTCGCCTCGTATCCAGCGGCAATTCGGGGTTCTTCTCGTTGACGATTGCGAGGCGCGTTCCACTGCCTCGTCGAGCAATTCCGACAACTTGACGGGGGTGCCTTCGCGAGTCTTGAGCGGTTTGCCATCCTCGCCGAGGATCGAGCCGAACCAGACATGTGTCAGTTTTGGCGTAGTAGGCTGCCATTTCGCCGCCGCCTTGAAAACCTGCTTGAAATGGAGCTTCTGACGCGCGTCCGTGACGTAAATGATCTCGTTGGGATGCCATTGCTCGATGCGATACTTGATGGTCGCCATGTCAGTGGCCCCATAACCGTAACCGCCATCGCTCTTGCGCACCATCAGCGGCGATGTTTTCTTTAGTTCCGGATCGTCATCGAAGAACACGCAGAGCGCGCCCTCGCTCTCGCGGGCAATGCCGCGCTGTTGCAGGTCGGCTACAACATCGGGGAGCATCGGATTGTAAAAACTCTCGCCGAACGTGTGGTCAAACGCCACATCGAGCTGTTCGTACGCCGCATCGAACACGTGGCGCGACAAATTGATGATATTCTGCCAGATCGCATGGTTCTCGCTGTCGCCGCGCTGGAGCTTGACCAACTCCGCTTTCGCCTCCTCGCGCACCGCCGCGTCATGCGCCGACTGCTCGTTCACGAGTTTGTACAACCGTTCCAGTTCCGCGATCGGGTCGGCGGCGAGCGCCGCGTCATTGCGGTGTTTCTTCCATCCTACGATCAGCATTCCGAACTGTGTGCCCCAATCGCCGATGTGGTTGTCGGTGATGACGCGATGACCAAGAAAACGCCGTACCCGCGCAAGGCAATCGCCAATAATCGTCGAGCGAATGTGGCCGACGTGCAGCGGTTTGGCCACGTTAGGCGAACTGAAATCGATTACCACCGTATGCGGTTGCGACACCTGCTGGACGCCGATCCGCCCATCATTGGCCACGGCGTTGATTTCTTGGGCCACAAACGCCGGTGTGAGCCGGAAACTGATGAATCCCGCGCTGGCAACTGTCGGCGGCTCGCTCACACCGCTAAGTTTCAACCGCGCCACGACCTGTTCGGCCAGTGTGCGTGGATTCTGCTTAAGCTGTTTCGCCACGGCCATGATGCCATTGGCCTGGTAATCGCCAAACTTCGGGTCGGCACACGGTTTGATCTGCGCGGGACCGGCATGGTCGGGGCCGACGATGGCGCGTAACGCGTCCTCCACT
>CAIKBP010000112.1 GCA_903825695.1 uncultured Verrucomicrobiota bacterium | reverse complement strand
CAACAACACGAAATGTCGCTCGACGACGTGACCCGGCTTTCCAAGCTCAATGTCGACCAGTTCTACGGCATCGAGGTTGAGGAATTCCCCGCCCGCATCGCCGAAGTTGCGCTCTGGCTGACCGACCATCAAGCCAACGTGGCGCTCTCGCAGGCATTCGGTCAGCTTTATAAACGCCTGCCGCTGCGCGCCTCACCGCATATTCATGTTGGCGACGCGCTCCGTCTCGACTGGCGGAAAGTCATCCCGCCCGTCGAGTGCTCCTACATCCTCGGCAACCCGCCGTTCGTCGGGAAGAAAGCGCGAAACACCGAACAGCAAGCCGACATGGCTATTGTCTTTGGCGACGTGAAAGGCAGCGGTGTTCTCGACTATGTTTGCTGCTGGTACTTGCTCGCGGCTCAATACATTCGTGGCACGCATATCAAAGTCGCCTTCGTTTCCACCAACTCGATCACGCAAGGCGAACAGCCCGGTATCTTATGGCCGCTGTTCTTCCGTAACCTCGACTTGAAGATTCATTTCGGCCATCGCACTTTCGCGTGGGAAAGTGAAGCGCGCGGTAAAGCGCACGTTCACGTCGTCATCATCGGCTTCGGCGCATTCGATACCGGCACCAAGCGCATCTACGACTACGATGGCGAGAATGCAACAGTCCTCCCGGTGACAAACATCAGTCCGTACTTGGTCGAAGGCCGAGACGCGGCCTTACAGAATCGCGAGCACCCCATTTCCAACGTACCGGAAATGCAGTTCGGAAACATGCCGAATGACGACGGCAATCTTGTTCTCTCGGACGAGGAGAAGCGTCAACTGCTTCAATTTGAACCGGGTGCCCGCGCGCTCATCCGTCCACTTCTCAGCGCCCAAGAGTATTTGCACGGCGCAAACCGCTGGTGTCTTTGGTTGAAGGACGTTCCGCCACAAAAGATCAGCCAGTTTGATGAGGTTCACCGCCGCGTCAAAGCCGTTCGTGATTATCGCGCCGCAAGTGGCCGCGAAGCTACTAAGCAACTTGCCAACTTCCCGGCATTGTTCGGGGAAATCCGACAGCCGAGTACGCAATATGTGTTAATCCCGCGCCATAGCTCGGAAACGCGCCGGTATATTCCATTCAGTTATTTTGACCCATCGTACATCGTGGGCGACAGTTGCCTTTTCCTTCCCGACGCTACGCTCTACCATTTCGGCGTGCTGTCATCGGAGATGCACATGGCGTGGGTGCGGCAAGTTTGCGGTCGGTTGGAGTCGCGTTACCGGTATTCGGTGAAGCTCACCTACAACAACTACCCGTGGCCGGCGGATGTGACGGACAAGCAGCGGGCGACGGTGGAAGCGGCGGCGCAGGCCGTGTTGGATACGCGGACGAAGTTCCCGACCTCGACGCTGGCCGACCTGTACGATCCGTTGATGATGCCGGCTCCGCTTTTGAAAGCGCATCAGGAACTCGACCGAGCGGTGGATCGCTGTTACCGGCCCGACCCGTTCCCCAGCGACCGCCACCGCGTCGAATACCTCTTCGCCCTCTACGAAAAGCTCACCGTTCCGCTCGTGGCGGCAGCGAAGAAAACACCACGCCGTCTCGGTAAGCAACGTTAGACTAACAACCAGACCTAATCGTATTCGTCAACGTTCGAAGGCGGCTCCTCTTCCAACGTCAACTCGGTAACGGGGCCGCTACAGACCCGTATTGGCTTCAAGATTGACACTTCTAATGGCTCATTCCAGCGTCCTGCCAACGCTTTCAAATCCTCGTTCGCGACCTGGGAAAAGTCCTTAGAGGAAGCCGACCATTTCATGTCGAATTTCATAGTCAATTCTCCGTTACCCACCCTGCCTTGTACGTTACAACTTCAAACCCCTTCTGAGGCAGGGATTTGATCAGGACATCAACTGCTTTCTGCGCGGCTTGGTTTAGGATCGGCTGCATAACACCCTGCACCACCTGTTGTATCATAGCATTCATTTGCTGGGGCGTCACCCCAGCCGGAAGTGAAGCAATATTCACGCCAGGAAAATGGATGTCACTGAGGTTAAGATTCAGCGTTGGAGGAACATTTCGAAGCCGCTTTACCTTGAGAGACTTCCTGCAAATATCCAACCGGTTCACACTTTCCACACACGCCACATTCAGGTCATCCCATGAATGCTCTTCAAGATTGTTGGCAACGAGGTGTGCCTCAGGCTGAAACGGGCTCTCCAGTTCAAACAGGGAACGATATTCCACATACAGTTCCCAAAGCTCGGAATCAATTGCCGCGTCCTCGGCATTTCTTACCTGTTTCAGTCCGAGGTACCTGCTCGCTTCGGTTCGACTGATGGCATGGTTGTGTGAATAAACTTCCGAGGAGAGTTTTCTGATGATCTCGTGGTTTTCCTTTTCGCGGAATGGATTCGCACGTGTGCTAAGTAACCGCAATCCGACCAGTTTAGTTTCCTCCAAAAGGCGACTCACGGCTCCAAGTGCCAAAGGATGTACCTTTGCCGTCAACTGTTCAAAGCCACGCATTTTTTCATCTGGTCGCTCACACCCGAACCGTTCAAGGAGCGCGAAGTATCCGGTCACATCTTCCACAGAGACAGGTAATGGATTTGATGTTTTCTCTTCCCTCGGGTTGTAAGGCCCGCCGCTCATCGTCGCATCAATCGGTCCGAGTTCACCCTTCTTCGTCATTAAAATCTCGTCAGCGCCCAAGGCAATGACCGTCGCAGCGCTATGTGCGCGAAACGGGATCAGCACACTAAAGGAGCCTTTTTGGCAGTACTCCCTGAACATCGAGACCAAAGCCCAAGGAACATCAGCAGAGCCTCCGCGGCTGTAGATGAACAGATCAAGCTTACGGCGGTCCTCCTCCGGAAGTGACAAAATATGCTCGTGGACGATGGGCACGATATCGTGCTGAATCAATGCCTGTAGACCAATTCGGTCGCTCGTGACATATGCAATGACCTTTGTCCCGCGCTTGCCTTCGATCTTCTTGAGCAGTTCCTTCCGTTTTTCTCGTGGCATGCCTTTTTCTCCAATCTCCCACTGCAAAAAGCAGCAAATCAAAAAGCTCATCCGCAAACAAGCGCAAAAAAGACAGCCGAAGCCGTACCCACAACGGGAATCAATTAGTCGAACCAGAGATTCGCTTGCCCGTTATTGATGCCATCCTGATCGTCCCGGCGGCGCTGGTCTTGACCATGGCGGCAGACAGTGTTCGGCAATTCCGCGACGGCGTCAATCTTCTTTTTTAGTGGGAGGGGTCAACACCTGATTCGTGACAAATCCGGTGCTGCCACACAGTCGGGCCGCCCGATAAATCAACCGCGCATTCCGCTGACTGCGCCGGCGGCAAAATCACTTCAAATCAGAACATTACCCACGCGCGGTCTTGTTGGCGCGCCCGATCCGCTTATACTGCTCCTGACAATGACCGAACGATTTCATCATCACGTGTACGTTGTCCTGTTGGATGGGGCTGTGCTGCAAGAGCCGCGGGTGTTGCTGGCGAATCCGAAGCGTGATCCGGCGCAACCGTGCGTGTACGTTGGGATGACGGGGATTTCGCCCATCGAGCGATTTCAGAACCACAAGGATGGCTACAAGGCATCGCGCCACGTGCAAAAGTACGGGGTGCAGCTGCTGCCGGAGTTGTACGAGTATCTGAATCCGATGCCGTTCGACGCGGCCTGCCAGATGGAGAAAGAATTGGCCGAAGAACTCCGGGAGCGAGGTTACACCGTTTGCGGCGGGACGTGACGGGACCGTGGATCTGCGCCGGCCCCGAAAACATTCGGGGCAAGTTTCTGCACGGAACGCGAAATACTCGCTTGTCACGCGCGAGATTTTTAGACAAAGTGCCGCGGCAATGAGGACTCAGCAACGGAAAGAAGGGATCATGTCGAAGGAAACAGTCATAACGGGGGCCAAAGGTTGGGTGACCTACCGGCCCGAGATCAAGATACTCGATTGCACAATCCGCGACGGCGGGTTGATGAACGATCACAATTTTCATCTCGAGTTCGTCAAAGCCGTCTACGACACCTGCGTAGCGGCGGGGATCGATTACATGGAGATCGGGTACAAGTCCTCGAAACGACTGTACTCGCGGACGAAATATGGGAAGTGGAAGTTCTGCGACGAGGAGGACATTCGACGCGTCGTAGGTGAGAAGAGCGGGGTGTTGAAGCTTTCGGTCATGGCGGATGCGGAGCGCACGGATTATCACACCGACATTCTGCCTCGGGAGAAGAGCGTGGTGGGTATGGTGCGCGTGGCGACCTATATTCACCAGATTCCAGCCGCGCTTGATATAGTAAAAGACGCGCACGACAAAGGGTACGAGACAACCGTCAATCTGATGGCTGTTTCCACGGTGCCGGACTCCGAACTCGACAATGCGTTGGAGGTGCTCATAGCGTCGGAGGTGGGGACGCTCTACGTGGTGGACAGCTTCGGCTCGATGTACAGCGAGCAAGTCCGCGCGCTGATGGCGAAATTTCTGAGGTTCGCTAAGCCGGCGGGCAAAGAGGTGGGCATCCATACGCACAACAACCTGCAGTTGGCGTACGCGAACACGATCGAGGCGATCATCCTGGGCGCGAACCGGCTCGACGCGAGTCTTGCGGGTTTGGGACGCGGTGCGGGGAATTGTCCAATGGAGTTGTTGCTGAGTTTCCTACATAACCCGAAGTTCCGGCTGCGGCCGGTGTTGGAATGCATCCAGAATCACGTCGAGCCGCTTCACGAGAAACTGCGATGGGGGTTCGCGGTCCCCTACAT
>CAIKBP010000111.1 GCA_903825695.1 uncultured Verrucomicrobiota bacterium | reverse complement strand
TGCCGGTGGTCGAATGTGTCGTCTGGCCGATCCTATGCCTGTTGTATCGCTGGCGCTGTATGAACTGCGGGACCACCTTTATCCATCTGCCACCGCTGTGCGTGCCCTTCAAGCGGTATCTTCGCGGGGAGATCGAGGCCCTTTCGGAAGCCTACGTGGAAACCGATCCGATGAGCTACCGCAAGGTGGTCAAGGATCGGGGAGCGGCGGTGGTCTACGCCGGTCCAATCGCGGATGCGGAATCTACGGAAGCCGCGAAAGAGGCTGAAGTTGGGCGAGCGTTGGCGCCATCGACGGTGCATCGCTGGATCGGCAGTATCGCGGCCTGCCGCAAGCAGTGGCAACCAGCGGTAAGGCTGGCACGGCAGGTTCATCAGGGAGCGCGCCTGAGTTCGATCATAATTGCGGCTGCGAAATACCACAGTAAGGCCCGAAAACGCGTGTTGCAGGCATGCGCTCTGCTGTTGCGCACACTAGAAATAGCGACCAGCAAAAATTCTACCGAGTTGGAAACGCTCGGATCGAGTCCTTGAGCCATACTGTCCTCATCTTGACCGACAATGGGTGTCGGGCGAGGCAAAAGGAGGACGTATGAATGCCAGGCAGGAAGACGAAGCGGTATTCTGGTGCGGTTTGTTGACTTCAGTGCTCTTCGGGAAGCTAGAGAAGGGCGAAGAACACCGACGGCTCATGGAGTTGTCGCAACAGGAGGTGGTTTTTCCCGGCGGAGGCAAGCGCAAACCGTCGCTGAGCACGCTGAAGCGCAAGCTCAAGAACTACCGGAGCGGCGGGTTCAACACGATGGGGCGCAGCCCAAGAAGCGACCGGGGGAAATCCCGCTCCGTGCCTGCGGACGTGATCGCCACGGCCATTGCGGCCAAGAAAGAGCAGCCGAGACGCTCGCCACTGATGCTGAACCTGATCCTGGAACAGCAACACGGCCGGACGGTGGCGCGTTCGACGTTATACCGGCATCTCAAGGATGCCGGCGCTACCAGACTGAAACTGGGCGTCACACAGCAGAAGGTTCGCAAGCGCTGGACCTGCGAGCACACCCACGACATGTGGGCTGGTGATTTCGAATACGGCCCCTATGTGCTGGTCGACGGCCAGTCGGTGCAGAGCTATCTGTCGGCCTTCATCGACGTGTGCAGCCGCTATATCGTAGCGGCCCGCTTCTATGTACGGCAGAACTTCGACGTGCTGTCCGACACGCTGATCCGCGGCTTCGAGGTTCACGGTGTTCCGATGAAGATCTATCTGGACAACGGCAAGGTCTATCACGCTCATGCGCTGAAGAGGGCATGTTATCGGCTTGGCGCCGGGCTGTTCCACCGGCCAATCGGCGATCCGGCCACCGGCGGGATCATCGAGCGGTTCTTCGAGACGGCCCAAAGCCAGTTCGAGGCCGAAGTCCGCTCCGGTGATCTGCTCGGTCTTGATCGGCTCAACGAGGCCTTCGCCGCCTGGCTGGAGGTGGTCCATCATCAGACCGCCAACTCCGAAACGGGGCAATCGCCCCGGCATCGCTATGACGAGCGGCTGATCGCCATCCGCCAGGCGGACATGGAAGCCGTGGCGGAGTCCTTCCACCAGCAGGAGGAAAGAACCGTGGACAAGACATTCAGCGACATCCGCCTGAACAACCGATTCTACAAGGTGGACCCGAAACTGCGTGGCGACCGGCTTCGTGTGCGCTATGACCTGCGCGGGCCGGTAGAGGAAATCCTCATCTATTCCCTCAAGGATGAATATCTTGGCAAGGGCCTCGTGCATCAGCGGCAGGAAGGTCAGGACCCGATGCCCGAGCCACGCCGCGCTGCCCCAAAGTTCGACATGCTGGGCATGCTCGTCGACAAGCATCGCCAACAACTCGCCGACGAAATTGGCGGCATCGACTATAGCGTCATGCAGCGGCCCAGCCGCTGGTCGTTCGACGCTTTCGCCGCTTGTCTGGCCGATTTGCTGGGCCGCCAGGGCGGACTCAGCGCCTTCAGCGCCGAAGAACTCGATGCGATGGGCAAGGTCCATGCCCGACATCACAACCTGACGCGCACGCTTCTGAAGAAAGCCTTTGCACAGGCCGAGCGGCCAACCATTCCAGCCATTGTCTACGCATTACAAAACCCGAAGGAGGACTAAATCATGTTCGCACAAGCATTCAATCTGAACGCACTGCCGTTTGAAGAACACATCGACACCGACCGGATCCTCGACGACGAACGCTTTACGCAGGCATTGGATCGCCTGCAATACTTCGCTGACCATGGCATGGTCGCCCTGCTGACCGGCCCAACCGGCGCGGGCAAGTCATGCCTCGTTAAACGCTTCATCCATGCACTGCCCACGCACCGGTACCAGCCGCTGTATCTGCACATCAGCCGCGTGGACGCGGCCGCGATGTTGCGCATGATCGTGACAGCCATGGGCGAAAAACCAGCGCTGGGCAGAGACCGCCTCTTCCGGCAGATACTTGACAGAACCCGCGAAGCGGAACGCGCCGTCGTGCTGGTCATTGACGATGCCCATCTGCTCAACGAAGCCATCCTCACCGACCTGAGACTTCTGGTTAGCGCCCCGTCCAGCGCTCCGCCTTCGCTGAAGGTGCTGCTCTGCGGGCAACCGCCGTTATACAAACTCCTCGCACGCGCCTCGCTGGCCGACATGCTCAACCGCATCTGCGTGCGTTGCTCACTGCGCCCGCTGAGCAAGGACCAGACTCTCAGCTACATCGATCGACGCCTTAAAGCTGTTGGCGGCTCCGAGCAAATCTTCGAGACCGCCGCCAAACATCTGATTCACGAGCATACCGGCGGCATCCCACGGGCCATAAATAACCTGGCCACCACATGTCTGATCCACGCCGCATCAAAGCAACTCAAGCGCGTCCACGAGGCACTCGTCGTAGAAGCCGCCGCCGAACTACGCCTGCTATAGAAAGGAACCGACTATGTCCAATACGCTGTCCAAGGAACATCTGCGCGAACTGCGCAACCGCATCGAAATCATCCCGCTGATCGCCGAGGTTCTCGAACTGCTCTACAAAACCCATGATGGCCGCTTCCGCTTCATGTGTCCGCTTTGCCATGACTTCGACACCGCCGTCAAACCAGACACCAACCTCGCCAGATGCTTCCGGTGCCAACGCAACTTCAACACTATCGACATGGTCATGACCGTCAAACACTACAGCTTCATGCAAGCCGTGCGCTACCTTCAGCCCATCCTGGAGCACCTGCTCGCACGCGCCGGCAACCGACCGTCGCTTCAGAACGCTCCTACACGGAGCCGCCCATGAGCAAATCGCAGCAGGAAGCTAAAGACAACATGCGCCGAGACATCTATGCGGCCATTCGACGCAACCTCTTCTGGCTTGGTGGATCTTTATCGCGCCACGAGGTCGTGGAAGCCCTCGCCAGCACTCTGTCAGACCAACTCGAAATCATTCGGCATGATGCCAGAAAACAACGCATCGAGTAACCGTCGCCCCACGTCATTCTCCTGCGCTATCCCCTCGCACCGCTTCAACCACATTATCCAGGACGGCACGGGTCAAATAATGTTGGACGTAGCACCTTCTGACGAATTCCACATGCGGTAGTGCCATGTCCCATGTGTAGTGCAGCACCTCCCCGTCTTTTGCAATGACCAAGAGCGTCTGCCCTGCCTTCAGTTCTATCTTGCCCTTCATTGCCCGACTGGATTTACGATTCATCCTCATTCCAACTACAAGCAGCAAGATGCCAAGTGCAAGAGAGCCGGACGGGATTGACCATTTCATTCGTGCGAACGACTCTGAGCCATAAGGTCAGGGCAGAGATTGAAGATATTGAGAGTAAGCATGAACTGGTAGTATTTGATGAGACACTTTTACCGCCGGTGCCGCCGCAGACCGCCCAGTGACT
>CAIKBP010000110.1 GCA_903825695.1 uncultured Verrucomicrobiota bacterium | reverse complement strand
GCGGAAGCGGTTCGAGTGGTTCATTATGCTGGGTATGAATGGACTTGCGCTCTTTGGCTTCACCATGTTCATGTACCATTTCTACGAGATATCGCAAGCGCTGGGCATGGATTGTACGTGTTTGCACATGATGGATTTCGACGGCTGGCCGCCGCTCCAGAATTTCTTCGTAGTGTTCATCCTGCCATTCTTAGGGACTGTAAATAAATAAACTTGACACTGAGTGGGAAATATGGTATAATGAAAACATGAAAATAGAGGCAACCTATTTGAAGAAGTACAGGGCGCTGCTGCCGCACATGGATGAGCGGCAGAAGCGATTGATTGCAGCCGCTGACGCAATGGTGCTCGGACGCGGGAACGTGATGCGTGTCGCGAAGGCGGCGGGATTGTCGCGCCCGACGATCTACAAGGGAATTGACGAACTGCGGTCCGGTCGGCTCACCAAGGGGCGGACACGCGAGCCGGGCGCGGGAAGGAAGCCGCTGACGGAGACGAATCCGCAGATGATGGAGATGCTGGAGGCGCTGGTTGCCCCGGCGACAAGCGGCGACCCGATGTCCCCGTTGCGGTGGACGTGCAAAAGCACGCGGCGACTGGCCGAAGAGCTCGGGCGCAAAGGCTGCGTGGCAAGCCACATGACGGTAGCGGAGACACTGCGGAACCTTGGCTATAGCCTCCAGGCGAACGTGAAGACGATAGAGGGCAGCGAGCATCCTGACCGCGACGCGCAGTTCAGGCACATCAGCAGGACGGTTGCGCGTCTGCTTCGCGAAGGCCAGCCGGTCATCTCGGTGGACACGAAGAAGAAGGAACTTGTGGGAAAGTATAAGAATGCAGGCCGGACATGGCGTCCTGCGGGTGATCCCGAGACGGTGAAGTGCCACGACTTCATTGACCCGGTGGCGGGCAAGGCGATACCTTATGGCGTCTACGACATAGGGGCAGATCAGGGGTGGGTGAACGTTGGCTGCGATGCAGACACTGCGGCATTCGCCGTGGCAAGCATACGAAGCTGGTGGAAGCGGATGGGGAAGCGGTGCTATCCACAGGCGCAGGAACTGCTGATCACGGCGGACAGCGGCGGAAGCAACGGCTATCGGACACGGCTGTGGAAGATGGAACTGCAACGGCTGGCCGACGAACTCGGGCTGCACATTGGCGTCTGCCACTTCCCGCCCGGCACAAGCAAATGGAACAAGATTGAGCATCGGCTGTTTTCCCACATCAGCATGAACTGGCGAGGCCAGCCGCTGGTCAGCCATGAGGTGGTGGTGAGCCTGATAGGTGCGACCACAACGAGCAGCGGCCTGCGGGTCAAGGCTCGCCTGGACCGTGGCACCTATCCGACGAAGGTGCGTGTGTCGGACGAGGACATGGCGAACATCGACCTTGTTCCGCATGCGTTTCACGGAGAATGGAACTATACACTCAGGCATCGGCCAAAAACACTCGAAGTGTAAATGTTATTTTCTTACAGTCCCTTAGCGTGGTTAGCGGGCAGAATTCTCGGCAGACAACGCAGCAGGATGCTGCGCCTACAAATCCACAGCTTTGTTTCTGGTCTACTTTGCGTACCTTGCGCCCTTTTGTGGCTAATGAATCCTGTGACTGCTCCCCGACAATGCATGGCTTCCTTGCCGTCAAACGTGGTAGTTTCTGGTAGAGCACCGGCGTCACCGGCTATTTGTCATTGTTGATCACTACTGTCCGGTTGACTATCCGAGAAACTGATGTAAGTGATTGATAGAGAAACAGATGAGCAGGAATAGCACATTAACCGATTTCAATT
>CAIKBP010000109.1 GCA_903825695.1 uncultured Verrucomicrobiota bacterium | reverse complement strand
GGGAATTCAGGGAGAGATCGGGAGTCAGGGCGAGCGCGGTTTGCAAGGCGATCGCGGTTTGCAAGGTGAGCAGGGAATCCCCGGGGAACGCGGTTTGCAAGGTGAGCGCGGTTTGACAGGGGAGATCGGACCTCAGGGACCTCAGGGACCGCAGGGCATCCAAGGCGAGCGCGGAGCGGATTCAACGGTCCCGGGCCCGCAGGGTGCACAAGGATTGCAAGGATTGCAAGGAATTCAGGGCGTCGCAGGCGCCGACGGGGAGAGCTGGGTGGCAGAGAGCTTCGACGCAACAATCGATTTTGGGACCGGGAGCACCATGGCTATGGTCAGCGTGCCCTACCCGGCAATGACGGCGACAAAAGTAGTTCAGGTCTTCTTCTCCAGCCGTCTCGAAGAAGTAGCGGTGCTGGGGATGACCACAGGCGAGGCGGCACGAAATCCGGGGGTCGGATTCACGGTCTTTGGTTTCTCGCAGTTGCATCCGGTAGGAACATACACAGTCCGGGCGATCGTGTCCGGCACATAACGGAGGAATGGAATGGGAATCGGGATCACAAGCAATATAGCGGATGTCGGCGGGCTCCTCGTCAACACCGATGGCGAAGCAAAAGTCGCTTTGACTCCAACCGCCATTAAATCGGGGTTCGCATCTCTCGTGGCTGAGAAGGGCATCTACCCTTCAGGCGTCAGAGAGATTCAAGAATTGGAATGCAGTGCCGATTACCGTTTGCGAACAGAGAATGACAACATCCTGTTCTCTGACTATCCGGTGGGCACCGCTGTCAACTCTTCGATTTTCACGACAAGACTCTCAGCATCACAGACCATTGTCATGGGGTCGAACCGCTATGAGCTTAACAGCTCGGCGTTGACGACTATCAACTCAGGTTCGATGCTCAAGACCTGCCGGACTTTCCAGTGGTACAAAGCCAACGCGCTCTATGCGGAGTTCTGTCTGAACTGGTCACTGGATCCCGTTGCAAACTGGTTCGCTGAATGGGGTCTCTACAACGCCACGACAGCTATTGCAGCAATTACAGACGGAGTATTTTTCCGTGTAACTGGCGGTCAGTTCCGTGGCGTACTCTGCAATGGAAGCACGGAGTCCTATGTCGATCTCGGAGATCTGCCTTCGACGGCGCAAGAACATGACTTCATCATCGAAATGCTTCATGACGGAGCCTACTTCTGGGTTGATGGCTTGCTTCGAGGAAAATGCGAGGCACAGAATACCCAGTTTGCGGCTACGGCGGTTCAGCAGCTCCCTCTATCCGTTCGTACTTACAACGGTACAGTGATTCCGGCGGCAGCCATTAAACTTCAGGTCTCCACCCTTCAGGTCAGCAACGGCGGGGCGGATATGAACCGCTTGTGGGCCACGGCTCGCACAGGCATGGGCGGTGGTGGCTATCAGACGCCTTCTGGTGCAGCAGCTCTTCCGACGGCGAACTGGACAAACAGTGCTGCGGTGGCGATGATTGCCGCTGCGTCTCTCGTCAACACCACCGCTTCGTTTACGGGGCTGGGAGGCATGTTCAACTTCGGGGCTCCTGCTGGAGCCGATACCGACTTCAACATCATGAAGTATCTGGTTCCTGTGGGTTCGACTCTTGTTATCCGAGGAGTGCGGCTCGACGCCTTCAACTATGGCGCCGCCGTTGCTACGACTCCAACAACCCTACACTGGGGGATGGCAATCGGAGCCACTGCGGATACTCTGGCAGGAACTGAAGACCTTGTTGGTGTGAAG
>CAIKBP010000108.1 GCA_903825695.1 uncultured Verrucomicrobiota bacterium | reverse complement strand
GGTAAACTTGACACATCTATGCTCCGGGTCTAGCCTCGACCCCAGTTGGGCAAAGTTTACGGTTTGTCTTTTGTTGGATACATTGTCCCATTAACTATGTTAGGTGCCGTTGTCGGGGAGGTCGATTCATCATTAGAATACCTCACGGACCTTCGCCATACTGAGGCAAAATGATTTCGAGGGAGCCCTTAATGCAAGCAGCTTTAAAAATAAAACATCCGAAAGTAGTCAAAAAGAAAGCCCCTGTTCTCGCTATCAAAGAGAATTCTGCTGAGTATCGTACGAAGCTTCACATCGGCCATACCAGGACATGTGATTGCGGCGAAACAAATATCAATTGTTTGACTGCAAAGGAATGGCTTAAGTCTCAAATTGGCGTTTGGCGTTTTGGCTATGAAGGACGCGATATTCGTGACAAAAAAATTCACCCTGCTACCTTTCCGATCTCATTGTCTAAGAAAATAATAGAACTCTTTTCGCATCAAGGCGAACTTGTCCTTGATCCATTTGTCGGAAGCGGGACAACCCTTGTCGCGGCTAACGATTCCAACCGAAACGCTGTTGGCTTTGATTTACAAGAGAACTACATCAAGCTTTGTGCAGACCGTATTAAGCAATCTGAGTTGTTCAACTCTACTCGACAGGTTGCCATCCAAGATGATGCACGCAATATTTCTCAATATTTACCCGAGGAAAGTGTAAAACTTATTTGGACTTCTCCACCTTATGCTAATCTTCTCAATCGTAAACGGAAAAATAAATCCCGCCGAAATCGCGATAATGAACAACTCGGCAAGGTTGAACAATATTCGCAAGACTCACGAGATTTAGGCACAATGTCAATCGAGGGTTACACGACCGCAATGGGAGACATTTTCGAGTCTTTGCTCCCCGTTCTTCGACATAAAGGTCATTGTGTTATAAATGTTCCTGATATGTGGTGGGAGAACCAGCGTATTACTATTCATGTCTCTCTTATTCAAGAGCTTCGGAAACGTGGCTACGAACTTCGGAATATCATCATTTGGGACCGCACCAACCTCGTCAATCAAATTGGTATTTTTGGCTGGCCTAGCAATTATATTACTATGGGTGTCACCTTCGAATATCTGCTCGACTTCTGGAAACCTCCCAAATGATCAAGATCATTACCAAGGAACAATTAATCGAAGAGATTCGCAAGGTTTCTAAACAAGGATGGATTAAAAGTGTAAAACGCACCAAAACTACGAGAAACGATGGTGCGGTCGGAAATACACTTGAGCAATTGCTCGGTATCCCCGAAAACAATCTTCCAATCGCTAACTCTAACGGTTGGGAACTCAAAGGGCAAAGGCTTCACACTTCATCACTCGTCACCCTTAAGCATTACGAACCTTTTCCTCGAGGAGCTGATATTGTCTCTAAAATGCTTCTTCCTCTTTATGGTTGGCCTCACAAGGAGGCAGGGAAAAAATATCCACGCAATGAAATGAGTTTCCGTTCTACTACAAGTGCCACCCATTTTACTAATCGCGGCTTTTCTGTCGTTGTTGATCGTCAACAAAGAAAAATCAAATTTGTCTTCGATTCTAAAAAGGCTGATACCTCTGATTCTGAAATTGCATCTTGGCTTGAGTCTGTTGAATCAAGAGTCGGACTTGGCCAATTTTATCCTGAACCATATTGGGGCTTCGATGATTTGAGAGATCTTATGGGGGAGAAAGCTCGTAATTGTTTCTATATTATCGCTGATAGCAAACTCGAAAGAGGGAGAGAATATTTCTCCTACCGAAGCCTACTGATGTTGTCTGGGTTTTCTTTCGAAGGCTTTCTTTCTTGTATAGATCTTGGGGTTATTCAAATTGATTTTGATGCCCGCACCCGCCACAATCACGGAACCAAGTTTCGTATCAAGCAAGGCTTCTGGAAAGAGTTATATTCCGAGGTCAAACAATTATTCTGAATCGTAACAGCGGCACCCAACCATGCGCTCAAGTTGAGGGAATGAGTGCACCGCAAAATTCATGGCTAGCATAGGTGCTGTATAAATTGAAAAGTTTGCAGTGTCGCAGCTCAGTGCCCCCCCCGTTAAGCCCCCACAGCCTGACAAAACCACTCGCTCGTTGCGCAGCTCCCTGCTAGACTACGGTGCATGGAAAGCATGATTGCGCTGTGGGGCTTGCCGGTCGCTCATTTATTGCGTCAAACTTAGGAATGACATTGAGCGAAACCATGAAATGTGATAGGTAGATTATATGAAAATTCGAGCAATCGTTCACAAGGCTGAAGAGGGCGGATATTGGGCGGAAGTTCCAACTCTTCCCGGATGTGTGACGCAAGGCGAAACAATGCGTGAAATCCGGGCAAATCTGAAAGAAGCTATTGGGCTTTGGCTCGAGGCAGGTCGGGACATCGAGAAGTCGCACAAACATGACCAAATCTTGGAGCTGGTGGTTTGAAACAAGTCTCCGGGAGAGACCTTGCCCGATCAGTTCAGCGCAAAGGATGGCACTTGGCCAGAATCAAGGGTAGTCACCACATTTTCCTCAAAGAGGGTAGACGCGAGAGGATTGTTATCCCCATACATGGTTCCCATCCGCTCAAAATAGGACTCCTCCGTTCGGTCATGAAGATTGCTGAGTTAACAGAGGAAGAAATCTAGGTCCAACCGTCGCATCCGGGCTATCAGCAACCTGATGTGTACGCGGTAGTACGCAGCAGTTCAACAAACTGGCTCGCTTGTCCTGTGGTACCCCGCTAGACTACGGCGCATGGAATCGCTGGGAATAATTCTAGGTGTTCTATCCGTTCTCTTGCTCTTGCTCGTACTCGTAATCGTACTCGCTCGCACCAAGCCGAAACCCGCTCAGCCCGACCAGGGCATGCTCCTTCTGCAGCAGCAACTCAACGCATTCCAGCAGCGGCTCGACGCTTTCGGCCAGACTGTGGCCGAAAACCTCCAGCAATCGAGCGCTTCGATGAACACGCGGCTCGATAACGCCGCAAAAGTTGTCGGCGATCTCCGCGAAAAAGTCGGCCAGATCCACGAGGTCGGCAAGGCCGCGCAGGAATTGGTCAACATCATGCGCGCACCGAAACTGCGCGGTGGTATGGGTGAACTTTTCCTCGGCGATCTCCTCGCACAGATTCTGCCGCCAGAACACTACCAGTTGCAGCACCGGTTCAAGAGTGGCGACATCGTTGATGCAGCCATCCAGATTGGGCAACGGCTCGTGCCTGTGGATGCCAAGTTTCCGTACGAAAACTTCCGTCGGGTAATTGATGCGCCGACCGATGCAGAGCGTGCCACGGCTCGGAAACAGTTCATGCGCGATGTGAAGAAGCATATTGACGCCATTGCCACCAAATACATTTTGCCCGACGAAGGCACCTACGATTTCGCGTTGATGTACGTTCCGGCAGAGAACGTTTACTACGAGACGATCATCAAGGAAGAGGCCAGTAGCGAGGAACACCAGCTTTTCAGCTATGCGCTCCAGCGGCGCGTGGTTCCGGTATCACCGAACAGTTTTTATGCCTATCTGCAAACAATCCTGTTGGGGTTGCGCGGAATGAAGGTGGAACAACAGGCGCAGGAAATCCTCGCCACACTTTCCCGCTTGCGGGGCGATTTCGAGCGCGTGGAGGAAAACTTCCGTCTGCTCGGCAAGCATCTTACCAATGCTGCCAGTACCTACACCGATACCGAGAAATCGCTCACCAAGCTCGATGCCAAACTCGGCCAGATCGAGCAACCACAACTGCGCACTGATTCGTCCCCTCCCCCGTCCTTATCAGCCTGAGAGCATCTAACAAACCCACCGTTTGCAGAGGAATGACTCGTAGGAGCGACATTTTGCTTCGCATGTCTCGCTCCTCGCCCTGACGGCTCGGAACGGGCAGACTCGGCTTTGTCGCGATGCTTCGTCCCACGACGGCAGAACGAAGGCGGATCGGGGCAGGAATGCCCCTCCTACAAAGCGCGGGTGTTTCGAAATAGGTTTTGTTGGACAACCCGAGCGAAACTCGGTCTGTTACCGTACCAGTTTGGCCGCGATAGTGGCAACGTGTTTACCCTGAAACCTTGCGGCTGCGAGTTCGTTCTCGCTCGGCATCCGTGTGTTGTCGCCACCCGTGATTGTCGATGCGCCGTACGGACTGCCGCCCGTGATTTCGTCCATCCGCATCTGACCTTCAAACGTATAAGGCAATCCGACAACGATCATCCCTTGGTGTAGCAAGGTGATATGAAAACTCAGGATGGTGGATTCCTGTCCGCCGTGTTGTGTTGAGGAACTGGCGAAAACGCTGCCGATCTTGCCGACTAATGCTCCTTTGAGCCAAAGGCCGCCGGTGGCATCCAAGAATTGCCGCATCTGGCCGCACATGTTCCCGAACCGTGTAGGCGTGCCGAACAAGATTGCATCGGCTCCGGCTAATTCATTCACCGTGCAGACCGGCACATGGGCCATGGTCTTTTGAGCCTCCAATGCCCCCATCTTCGCGAGCACTTCCTGTGAGAGCGTCTCTGGCACCCGCCGCAGCGTGACGTTTGCGTCTTTCACCTGCTTGACACCTTCGGCCACGGCCTCGGCCATGCGGTGCAGATTTCCGTACATCGAGTAATAAACCACCAAGATGTTCATGCTAGCTCCTTTCTCCTTGGTCACCTACCAATGACATAATACATGAAAACGGCAAAATGGAAACCGCGCCCCACAGATGTCAAGTTCGGGCGCATTGTTTTGTCCGATAGGAAAAACACTTGTCATCGCGAGCCGCCCTGTCGACAATGTCACTGACAGCCCGACTATATTTTCAGCATGAGCAAACCGACAACAAACGCGCAAGAGATCAGCGATCTTGTTCGCCATCTGGGTGTGGCGCTGAGCAATGTCGAGACATTCTCCGCAGATCACCCGGTCGCGAAGAAACGAGTTGCGACCGCGTACGAGTACCTCGCGAGTTTGTTGCACCGGTATAACACGCCGCTGGTCATTACTGTAGCCGACAAACGCATCCTGTTCGATCGGACACCCCTCGAAGACCGCAGTCCAGTGGTTGCAAAATTCGCAGCCCGTCTCGAGGAGAACCGGGCCAACCACCTCACGTTTGATCCGGGGCTGACGGCGGCGGAGTTCGAGACCTTTTACCGCGTGCTCGGCAAGGGGACGAAATCCATGGCTGCGCAGGGCGGCTTGGTTACATTGTTGGCGGCTGAGCGAGTGCCCCACGTCCATGTCCGCCGCTTGGATTTCGTGATGGTAGATAAGGATCAAAAGGTCGTTAGCAAGACCGCATTGGTGGTGGAACCTCCGGCAGGCAAAAATAGCGCAGCGGACATAGCGGTTATTCAGCAAGTCCTGCAAAAGGTGCTGGATCATACCACCGAACAGTCGTGGCTGCTTCACGAAATGAAGAAGAACCCGCGGCGGGCAGCCGATCTGTTCGTGGGAGGCATCAACCTCGTCGTTTCTCGGATGGAAACGGGCATGACCGGTCAAAGCGCTGGATCGGAGGCGCTGCTCAAAAGCATCCAAATCCTCGGCAACGCGCTCGTGACGGAGGGATCCAGTACTCCACCGGAAGATCAGGAGGATTTGGAGAAGTTCATCATCGTCTTGGAAAAAGAGGTTCGCCAATGCTCCGGTCCGTTGATCTCCTCCAAAGTTGCTGCGGGCCTATTGACGGAAATCATCGAGGTCGTCACCTCCTATGCTGATCGGGTGCGCGCCCACAAGATCGCCGACGAATTCCTCCAAGGCGAAAAGAATCTCAAAAAGGTTAAGCGATTACTGCGTGAGCTGACCCCCGCAACCGAATCAATTGAGAATTTCGTCTCCCGCAGTCGCAAACATCTTCTGCAACGCGGTCTGACGGAGGATGACTTGACGCGTTTGGAGGAGGCCATCAAGACGGAGCACAAACCAAAGCCACGCGCCAAACCCCGCCAACGCTCCATTGAGGACATCGCCCGTGGCATCATGGAAAGACTCCAAGACCTCAACCTCGAAGCGGCGCTACTACAGGAAATAGTCACAAGGCTAAGCAAGTTTGTCGAGGATCGCGCTCGGGAGAAAGCAGGCGAAATCCGTCTCGAAGCGGGAAAAGTTAGCGACCAGCCCGATGTTGGACCTTCCGGTTCCACGCGTCCGTAGCGTATTTCTCGCGGGCCAATCTTTCAGCGAGCGCTTTTTCCACCGACAACAGTTCGTAAGGCTGAAACTCGGCTTGGAACGTTTTGTGAAAACCGGATTGAAGTTGGTCAGCACTTACGTTCGCGGCAATCGAACCCTGGTGAAGCATGCCGTGCTTCGTGCGACGTTGCGCCGCGCCGGCGAGTTTCTTCCCGCCGGCGACAACGTCTCCTGGCATCGGTCTTTGAAAACACTCGTATTGACCACGAGGCAACGACGGTACGGAGTCGCACAATTCAGCCCCCTGCCCTAGTGCCGTGGCGACAGCTCTGTGCAACGCGCGATACGCAGCAGCAGTGGGCATTTCATAGAGCGGATGGCCGGGTGGGACAACGACTGTGTAGGTTGTATCGTTCCCGTGGTAAACCACGCCACCACCCGTTGGCCGACGGACGATTTCGTATTTCGGAGCCAGATCCGTTGGGAAATTTTGGAAGTAACCAACCGATACCGCGGGTTGCGCCCATGCGTACACGCGCAGCAGCGGCAACCGACGTTGGGCGGCGTCACGCAGTAGCGCTTCGTCCATGGCCATGTTGGTGGCCGCGTTAGAAGCAGGCGATTGGAGGAGCAGCCACAGTTCGGACATGGTGGGAATGTAACGAAGCTCGCCGGTTGTAGGAAGGAGGAATAATGTGGTCCGGCTAAAAGCCGGTCAGTCTCCGTGCGTCCACTGTGGAACCTGTTCGGGTGGTGGACCTTCTCGGAACTCGCTGTGTCGAACCTGTCCTCCGGCGTGGCTGATCCAACCGCCCAGGCCAAGCGCGACCAGCGCCATTGCCAGCGTAATAGCGAGCAGAACGTTGTTGGTTTTCGGAAATTTCCAGGGCACCAGAACCGTCGCGACTGCGAGGACGGCAACCGCATAAAACACCGGCGCGGCCCGCGATGCTCGCGTGGCATGCACATCGAGCCACTGTTGCGCATCCTTGTTGGACATCGCATAAACGCGGTCGTAACCGCGCTCGCCAAACTCGACGACCGGCCACACGGACACTCCGGCCAACGCCACAATCAGTAGTGCAACGGCTTGCGCAGCGCGTTTGCGGGCAATCCATGCCACAACCAGCGCCACCAAGCCCATCGCCATTCCGTACACCGGCAGCGGGTTTAACAGCACGTGGATATACTCAGGCTGTCTCAGTTGTTGGAGCATAAGATGCAATTCAGTCATGAAATGATCCTCTGCATTTCGCCTGCTCCATCAGGTGCAAACCCGAACCCTCGATTCTAGCCGCGCAAAGTAGTCGCAACGGCACGGGGTTGTTTCCGGTAAGCTCTGGGCTTGGTTTCGGTCAAACAACCACAACGGAGTTCGTTCCGCCATGTGGGTTTGGAACAGATGCTTTTGCGCTGGGATCGCTGATCCACCTGTTGTCCACGACGAAACGGTATTCGTAACGGCCAGACGCAAGCGATACCCGCGCAACCCAAGTTCCTGATCCGCCCTTTTTCATTGGCGTTTTCGTCGCATCCCAACCGTTGAAGCTACCGGCCACGCCGACCGACTTGGCTTGTGGCGCATCCAACTTAAACCCGATCCATTTAGTAACTGCCATAATACGATCCTCCCGCCCGTGTCCATCACACGAGACAGTTAGATTCTCCCAGTTTCTAGCCCTCTTGTCAAGCTTAACCCGTCTTTGTGATGGGAGCGACTCCCCTATTTCTCGGCGACCGGGCACAACCTGTTGTCACCAGTATCACCATCGCACATGTTAGGATCGTGAAGGCTCTCATGCGCGTGTCTGAATAGAAGGTCGCACTTCTTTGTTCCATTTCCAGAGTAAATAGATCGCTGGGTACACAAGTAGCTCCATGATGAACGATGTGAACAGACCGCCGACCATCGGCGCAGCAATGCGCTTCATCAGGTCGGCACCGGCGCCAGTGCTCCACATAATCGGCATCAAGCCCATCGATGCAGCGGCGACAGTCATCATCTTTGGGCGAATCCGCTTCACGGCGCCGTGGATGATCGCTTCGTGGAGATCGGCCATGCTGTTTAAGCGCCCGGCGCGTTTGGCTTCGTCGTAGGACAGTTCGAGAAACAGCAGCATGAACACGCCGGTCTCAGCGTCGAGGCCCATCAACGCAATCATGCCGACCCAGACGGCGATGGAGATGTTGTAGTGCAACAAATACAAGAGCCAAATTGCTCCAACGAGCGAGAACGGCACGGCCAACATGACCAAGAGCGATTTGAACGTGGATTTCGTGTTCATATAGAGCAGCAGGAAGATCAGGAGGATCGTCACTGGCAACACCAGTTTCAGGCGCTCCCGAACGCGGAGCATGTTCTCGTATTGACCGCTCCAGACGAGTGAGTAGCCGGTGGGTAGTTTCACTTGCTTCGTCACGACCTGCTTGGCGTCTTCGACATAACCGCCAATGTCCCGGCCAGCAATGTCCACATATACGTAGCCTGCGAGCATGCCGTTTTCGTCGCGAATCATGGACGGGCCATTGACCAGCTTGGTGTCAGCCAACTCCGAGATGGGCACTTGGATGGTGCCCATCGGCTTTCCCTCAGCGGCGCTCTTTCCCATGCCTCCAGAGCGCGAACCGCTCTCCCCACCGCTGCGTGCGGTGACCAGCACGCGGGCGAGTTGGTCGAGATTGGCGCGCAGGTCGCGCGGGTAGCGGAGGTTGACGGAGTAGCGCTCACGGCCTTCGATGGTGGTGGTGATATTTTCACCGCCGATGGCCGTCATGATCACCTCCTGGAGATCGTCAATGGTCAGGCCATAACGAGCCAGCGCCTCACGGTTGGGCACGAAATCCACGAAGTAACCGCCCGATGCGCGCTCGGCAAAGATGCTCCGCGTGCCGGGCACTGCGCGGAGAGCAGCTTCGATGTTCTCGCCGACACGTTGGATTTCGTCGAGGTTCGCACCGAGGATCTTGATGCCGACGGGCGTGCGGACGCCGGTCGTGAGCATGTCGATGCGGCCTTTGATTGGCATCGTCCAAGCGTTGACGGCACCGGGGATCTGCAGGCCACTATCCATTTCGTTGATCAGTTCCTCCCATGAGACGCGTTCTGACCAGATGTGGCCAAGCACGACGCGCATCGGCTTCGGCCACGAGGTGAAAAAACGCTGCTTGCGACGCCACTGGGCTTCCGGTTTGAGCACTACGGTGGTTTCCATCATTGAGAACGGGGCCGGGTCTGTGGATGTGTCGGCACGACCGGCCTTGCCCCAGACCGACTTGACTTCAGGAAATGATCGTAGAATCCGGTCTTGCGTTTCCATAAGCCGTTGCGCTTCGGTGACGGAGATGCCGGGCAGCGTCGTCGGCATGTACAGGACGACGCCTTCGTTGAGCGGCGGCATGAATTCGCTGCCGAGTTTGAAGTAGACCGGTACGGTGGACACCACGATTGCCGCCGCCATGGCGATCACCGTCTTCGGATGATGCAACACCCAGCGGCACGGCGGCTCGTAGATGCGGAACAGCACGCGACTTATGGGATGTTTCTCCTCCTTGTAATACTTGCCAACCAACAGTGCGGTTAACAGCCGCCCTAACCAGCGAGGACGCACGTTGATCGGGCTCATGCGTGTGAACAGCATTCGTACCGCCGGGTCCAAGGTCACTGCGAGGAATGCAGCGAGACCGATGGTCAGCGTCTTGGTGTAGGCCAACGGCTTGAACAGTCGTCCCTCTTGATCGACCAGCGTGAACACGGGCAGAAACGACACCGCGATCACCAGCAGTGAGAAGAACACCGACGGAGCAATCTCTTGGATTGCTTCCAACAAAATCGCGCGGTAGTCGCCGACCCGTCCTTGCTCCTGCCAGATTTCCAGTTTCTTATAAGCATTCTCAACCTCGACGATGGCGCCGTCCACCAGTACACCGATCGAGATGGCGATGCCGGACAGGCTCATGATGTTGGAAGTGATCCCCATAAAATACATTGGGATGAATGCCAGCGACACCGTGATCGGAATGGTAACAATCGGCACGCTTGCTGACGGCCCGTGGAACAGGAAGAACATGATCACAATGCTGACGATGATCATCTCCATGAGGAGTTCTTGCTTGAGGTTATCAATGGATTTCTGGATCAACTCCGACCGGTCGTAGGTGTTGACGACCTCAACGCCTTCGGGCAGCGACGGTTTGATTTCCTCTAGTTTGGTTTTGACGCGCTTGATCACGTTGAGCGCGTTCTCTCCCTGGCGCATCACAACAATGCCGCCGACGGTGTCGCCGGCGCCATCCAGGTCGGCGATACCACGGCGGATTTGCGGCCCGAGGGCGATGGTGGCAACGTCGCGTAGCAGCACCGGCGTGCCCTGCTGGTTGGTTTTGACAACCACCTTGCCGAGCGCCTCCGTATCCTGCACGTACCCTCGTGCGCGCACCATGTATTCGCGACCGCTCCATTCGATCAAACGTGCGCCAACTTCGTTGTTGCTCTTGCGGATGGCCTCCATGATTTCCATTACTGACAAGCCGAAGCTCTGGAGTCGGTTCGGATCAATTGTGACCTGATACTGCTTTTGGAAACCGCCAATGCCAGCGACTTCGGCAACGCCGGGAACACTCTGCAATGCGTACCGTAGATACCAATCCTGGTACGTGCGTAACTCGGCCAGGTTGTGCTTGCCGCTCTTGTCTACCAGCGCGTACTCGTACACCCAGCCGACACCCGTCGCATCCGGCCCAAGCTCCGGTCTGACGCCCGCCGGCAACGCACCTTGGATCTTCGACAGGTATTCCAGCACGCGACTGCGCGCCCAGTAAATGTCCGTCCCATCCTGGAAGATCACATACACGTAAGAGAACCCGAAATCGCTTAAGCCGCGAATCGCCTTCACTTTCGGCGCGCCGAGCAACGCCGTAGTGATCGGGTAGGTGACTTGGTCCTCCATGATGTCCGGACTGCGATCCCACTTGGTGTACACGATGACCTGCGTGTCGCTGAGGTCGGGAATCGCGTCCAGCCGGATATTGTTCCACGTCCACACCGCGTAAGCCACGGCTGCACCTGTCAGGCCAATGACGAGGAACCGGTTGTGGGCCGCCCACTCGATGACCCGTGCGGTCAGAGTGTTCTTGTGGGAAGGTGGATGTTCGATCATGGGTGACTCAGTGATTGTGTTGGCCCGTTGGTGCAGCCGCGCTGTCCGCTCCAGTTCCAGACAACGCCTCGATGGCGGCTTTCATCGAGGACTCAGAGTCCACCAGGAAATTTGCCGAGGTAACGACACGGTCGCCATCGTTGAGACCTGAAATCAATTCGTACCAGCCGTCGCTGCGCAGGCCGACCTTGATCTCGACCGGGACGAGGTTGTTATCGCCGGCATCCTTGAATGCGTAGACGCGCTCGCCGGTGGACATCACGGCAGCTTCGGGGATGGCCAGTTTCTCGCCAAGTTCGTACGACAGGCGTGCATTGGCGTACATCTGCGGTTTCAGCAGTAACTCGGAATTGTCAATCTCCAGCCGAGCTTTCAGCGTGCGGGTGGCCGGATCAAGGTATGGGTACAGAAAACTCACTTCACCTTTGAACACCCTGCCCGACAAGTATGGCAGGGTCACCTTGATGGCCATGCCCACCTTCACGTACGGCAGGTCCGACTCATAAATGTCGGCATCGCCCCAAACTTTTGTCAGGTCCGTCACCACCAGCAGCGAATCACCCGGCATGATTTTCTGACCTGCCAGCACGTTCTTCTCGGTCACCCAGCCGTCCGCTGGCGCGTACAGCGTTATATATTTCTCGACTTGGCCGGTGGTTTCCAGCCGCTCGATCTGTGCGTCGCTGATGTCCCAAAGCTGCAATCGTCGCCGCGCAGAAGACACCAGCGTTTCGCTGCCTTCGATGGCATCGGCATCCTGACTGGCAGCCAGTTTCTGCCGAGCACGCACGGCGATGAGGAATTCCTGCTCCGCCGAAACCAGCTCCGGGCTGTAAATGGTGAGCATTGGGTCGCCCTTCTTCACTTCCTGTCCCGGGTACGACACGAACAGTTTATCCACCCATCCTTCGACCTTCGTGGTAACCCTATACAGCCGTGTCTCATCGGCCACGATCCGCGCCGATGTGCGCACATCGCGAGCCAAGACGCGTTTCTCCACTGTGCCAAACGTCAGGCCCATCCGCTCCCGCGCCGCGGGGGTGATCGAGACCGTGGCCAGCCCTGGCACGGCCGAGGTGGACTCTTCCACCTCGAACGGTACCATCTCCATACCCATCGAATCCTTGCCGGGCATGCTGCTGACCTCGTTCGGGTTCATTGTTGAGCGATACATAATCTTTTTCTTGTGCGGGGTTGCGGCAGCAGGCGCAGTGGTGGTAGATGGTTCATGTTTCGTGTCCTCCATCGGCACAAGTTTCATTCCGCAGATCGGACAATCACCGGGCTTGTCCGAAACCACGCTGGGATGCATTGGGCAGTGATACTTCGTAGCCTTGGCGGCACCGTGTTCGTGCGTGCCAGTGCCGCAGCCTGTGTACAGTGCCGTAGCACCAACGGCGAAACCCAACGCTGCCACAACGATAAATATGCGAATTCTCATTTGCTCTCTCCTTGGGGGATGGTGCTCGGTTTCAAATCCGTCCCGACGGCGCGTTCGAGGCGGGCGAGCTGCATACCGACGTTGCCTTCGGCCATCGCGGCCATCACGCGGGCGTTCAGCAGAAACCGCTCGCTCTCAAGCAAGTCGAGAAACTCCACTTTGCCAGTGCGATAGCCGGCCTCGCTGGCTTCGAACCGCGCCTCAGCTTGGGGAATCAGGGACAACTTGTACAAATCAAATGTGCGGCGCGCCGTCAGCAGCTTGAAACTGGCATCCTGGACGTCGAAAGACGTTTGCTTCTCCACTGCTTCCAGCCCGGCCTGGCTGGACTCAATCATCTTGTCCGCCTCGCGTACGCCCGCATTGTACTTGGTCCGCCAGATGGGCAAATCGAGGCCCACCGTGAACATCAGCATGTCGTCGCCTCGGCTGAAGTTGGAGAAGTCTACACCGACGTTGCGATATTCTACGCCGAGCCGATAGTCAGGAAAGAACGCCTTCTTCATCAGTTCGCGTTCGGCTTGATTGCGCTCGATCTGCGCCTGCGCGCCTTTGATTTCGGGGCGGTTCTGTTCCGCCAATGAAAATAACTGTTCTGTGCCGGTGTCGAACCCCTGTTGTGGCTCGGTCACAGCCAATCCCAATGGGGAATCGGCCCGCCGGTTGACCAACTGATTAAGCTTCGCCTTTAGCGCGTTTTCCTGTTGCTCAAACTCGAGCAGTTTCTGTTTCAACATGGTGATTTCAGCTTGGGCCTTCAGCACATCCTGCTCAGGCGTCTGCCCAGTGGCTAACCTGGTTTCAGCGACCTGTTCCATGCGCTTGAGCACGTCTTCCTCAGCACGGGTAATGGCGATTGTCCGTTGCACGCCGTACAGGTCGAAATACGATTCCTTGACCATCATGATGACTTCGCGTTGCATCGCCTCATACTCGCGCTGTATCGCCTCGGCTTCCTTGGTGGCGACTTTGCCGCGCAGCCCTAGCTTGCCGAACCATGGAAACTCCTGCAGTACCATGACCCGCTTCTCCTGGGTGTCGGGCCAATTGCCGTCCTTGATCATGTCCATGGCGCTGTATTGCAGCATCGGGTTGGGCAATGTCCGCTCCTGCACGGGCCGTTCCGTCATTGCCTCCCATTTCGCCCGCATGGACCGCAATTGGGGGTTCTCGCGGAGAGCAGCGTCCACCGTTTCTTCCAGCGTCAAACTGGAAACTATCTCTTTCGATTCAGCCCAACCGGTTCCTGCCAAACCAACAAAGCCAATGAGCATCACGACCAGCCCCCTGGCTGTGTTCGACGTGATGCCCATAAGAGTTCGATGTTTCATTTAGGGTATTCCCATCGGCATGTTGCACACTTGATTGTGAATGATCGCCGCGTACCGTCGCGCCTGTTTGTCGGTCAACAGCGACCGCACTTTCAGGATGTGCTGCAACGTCGCCCGCTCGGCTTCGGCTTGGGCGGCGTTCATTTTCTCAACGCATTCCTTGCACTTCGTTGGGTCCGGCTGTGGCTTCATCAGTTCGTCACCCAAAGCGAATCGCGCTGCGCAATGTGTTGCGCAATAAGCATTGAGCCTCGCCTGGAAGTCTTTCTCCAGTCTTTCAACATCGCGCCTTTGCGCTTCCGATAGGTTGAGTTCGCTCCGCAGCCATGCGGTATCGTGAATGTTCACAATCGGCCGGACCTGGCAACCGATCAACCAGCGGGACACTGCAAACGACAATCCGGTGGAGGTAACCACCACGATCGCAATCAACGCCAGGATTTTTTTCATCGTTTGTTCTCCGTAGTAAGCTTAACGTAACCGCCGGCCAATGTGCCGGAGCCGAGGAATTGCAGTTCGCCACTGGCGGCCGTCATCGGCTTGCGCGAGGTCAAAACACCTGCCGACGATCCGACAATCACGCTTACCACCACGGCAGCAGCAACGGCCAACGCAGGCCGCCATAGCCAACGTCTGAGAAGCAGTTCTAACACGGTCATCCGCCCAGGCTCTTCCGTGTGGGCCAGATGGATGCGCCGCAAAACGTTGCTCTCGAAGTTCGTTTTTGGTTCGATCTCGCGCCATTGTTTCAGCAGGGCGCGAAGTTGTTCATCTGGTTCTTTCATCACTCAGTAATACGTCGGCGGACGGGAAAACCCTCGCAGATATGCGCGGGGTTTCGCTATCTCCCGACGATATAAAGCAGGGTGGCAGGGACCGTCGTGGGTCGAGAAGGCATCGCGACTTCAGTCGAGCAAATGGCGCAACTTCTCGCGAAGCGTCTGTTTGGCGCGGTAAAGTCGCGATTCGACCGATTTCTCCGAGCAACGCATGATCTCGGCAATCTCTGCGTAACTCAGGCCCTGGTACTCGGCCAACACCAATGCCGTCCGTTGGTCATCAGGAAGCAACGCGACTGCAGCGGCGACTTGGGTGCCGATTTCGTGAGCGTTGACTTCATCAACCACGCCGGTCGGCGTCGGGGGATCGGGTGCGGAGTCGAGCGGCGTGGTCGGATGCCGTTTACGCCAGCGGAGATGGTCAATGGCAGCATTGCGCGCCAGCGCGAACAGCCACGTCGAGAACCTCAAGCGCGGCGAGTAATCACGCAGGTTCTGGTAAACCCGAACAAACACTTCCTGCGCCACATCGTCCGCGTCGTCGGCATTGCCGAGCATACGATAGACGAAGTTCAGCACGGGCCGCTTGTAGCGCCGCATCAACTCCTCAAATGCAGCCTCATCACCCGCGCGGGCTTGCTCAAGAAGCATCGCCTCTGGTTGGTTGTCCACCGGCAGAGACATCGTCGGCGCAGGGCGGACAGTTGTCAAGCTGCGGCAACCGTGGTAATGGTTGCGGCATGGAATCGCGGCCATGCACCGCAACAAGTGGTAAGGCGATCTTTCGTGTTCTCGCGTCACTGCTGATGCTCATGGAGGTCGCGTGTTTACCGCGAACGGCGTCCGCCGAAGACCAGGTGCGCGCCGAAATGTTGTTGTCGGTGGACAAACTCGCCGCCGGCACCCCGTTTAAGTTTGCCGTTGTGGTGAACATCGCCCCGTCGTGGCACATCAACGCCAATCCCGCCGGCCAGCCCGAACTTATACCGACGACTCTGACGATGACACCTCATCCAAAGGTTGTAATTGACCGGGTCGTTTATCCAAAAGGCAAGAAGACAACCGTTTCATGGGCTGATCAACCTGTCGGACTTTACACGGGCCGCGTAGTCATTTTTGCCGATGGGCGCGTGCGTCCGGACGCAATGCCCGGACCGCTTAGCTTCAATGCGGACCTGCGTTATCAAGCCTGCAACGATCGCGTTTGTCTGGCACCGGTGATAATCCCACTAAAGATCACGGCAGAAATCGTTTCAGCCGCGCAGGCGCCCCGGCCGATTCATTCCGAGATTTTCGGTTCGGCGGTTCTGCCGACGGCAACGTCACCCGCATCCACAACGCGGGAAAATTCCATCGCTCGCATGCTGCGCCAGCACGGGCTGCTGCCGACCTTGGCATTTCTGTTTATCAGCGGTTTACTGCTTAACCTCACCCCGTGTGTCTACCCGATGATTGCCATCACGGTGAGTTATTTCGGTGGCAAGAAAGAGAAAACAACGGCTACGGCGTTCGCGGGCGCACTGGCGTATTTCTTCGGTATCGTCATCACATACTCCGCGCTCGGTCTGGTAGCGGCCCTGACCGGTGGACTTTTCGGAGCGCTGCTCCAGAATCCGATCGTACTGGGCGCGATTGGAATTCTGCTGGTGGCGATGGCCCTGAGTATGTTTGGGTTGTTCGAACTCCAGCCGCCGCAGTTCCTGATGCAAAAAGCCACCGGTCTCTCGTCGAAAGCTGGTTATTTGGGATTGTTTTTCCTCGGCGCGATGGTCGGCGTCATTGCCGCTCCCTGCTTGGCGCCTGTCGTGGTCGTCGTGCTCGCATTTGCCGGTTCGAGCGGCGACCCGTGGACTGGCTGGTGGCTGTTCTTCGCGCTGGGCGCAGGGTTGGGGCTGCCTTACATCGTACTTGGCATGTTTTCGAACCTGCTGACGCGATTGCCGAAGTCGGGCACGTGGATGGTTTGGGTGAAACGCGTGTTCGGCGTCGCGTTGATCGCCGTGGCGTTGTGGATCACACACACGCTGTGGTTGCGCTCGACACCAATCAGGATTGACGGCATTGCATGGCAATCCTATTCCCCTGCCTTGCTTGCCCAGGCTGCTGCCGAGAAACGTACTGTGTTGATCGATTTCTACGCCGACTGGTGTATCCCCTGCAAAGAAATGGACAAGAAAACTTATCCCAACCAGCAAGTGATCGAAAAATCACGCCGATTTCTGATGCTCAAGGCTG
>CAIKBP010000107.1 GCA_903825695.1 uncultured Verrucomicrobiota bacterium | reverse complement strand
CGTCCTATTCAACTGCAAGAGGTGGAAGGCCGTCACTGGCTCGATTTCAACGTGGCCGACGAGGGTGGCCGGGAGGTTTTGTGCCTTGGCAGATTACAGCCCGAAGGAGCCGTGACAATCGCGCCCAATCAGGCGGTCACGCGGACGGTCGATTTGCTGCCATTGTACGATTTGCGGGAGCATGGCGTTTACCGCGTGCAAGCGACAGTGAACAATGGCAGCACGCTGACGTTGTCGGCGCCGTTGCGGTTCAACCTTATTCAGGGCCGGGAGACTTGGGCGCAGACACTGGGGCTTCCGCGAAGTGAAGATCAGGCCGAGGAATACCGCACTTTCTCCCTCCAAACGCGGAGCGACGGGCGGTCTGATTACCTGTATGTGTGCGTGCGCGACGACAGAAAGAACATCGTGTATGGCCTGTTGGAGATGGGTTCGTACATTCCGCTGGGTGCGCCAAGCGTCCGGTTCGACAAGGAAGCCTGTCTTAATCTGCTTTACCAATCCAGCCCGCGCGCGTTTGGGTACGTGCGCGTGGATCCAACCGCGCACGTGTTGGATCGTGCGGTCTATTCCGATTATTTGTCGAAACCCGAACTTGTCAGCGATTTGCAGGGGACCGTGACCATCCGTGGAGGCGAAAAAATCTTCCCGCGTTCCGAGCGCATGTTGACCACGGAAGAATTGAATCCGCCGCCCCCGCCGTCACCGCCAAAACCCAAGAAAAAATGGTGGTGGCCGTTTGGACCGTAGCTGGAGTTGATGATTGCCGCGCGACGCACGGCTCGCGCGGAGCTGTTTGTTGGTTCGATATTGCAGAGCAGCCGTTCCGTCCTGACCCTGCAAACGTTGAGCAAACCCCCGTTCGTGTATCTACGCCCCAATGTGCTTGGCGTATTGCGCTGCCGTGAGCAGTTCGCCAACCTGGCCGGGGTCGCTCATCCGCACCTTGAATATCCAGCCTTTACCGTATGGGTCCTTGTTGAGCAATTCCGGTGTGGCGACCAGTTGGTTGTTAACGGCAATCACGTCGCCTGAGACGGGTGCGTAAATGTCGCTGGCCACCTTGACGCTCTCGACGACGGCCGCCTCCTTGTTCGCTTCGACGTGAGTGTCCACTTGCGGCAATTCGACGAAAACGATGTCCGTCAGTTCATGCTGCGCATGGTCGGTGATGCCGACGACTGCGACATCGCCTTCGACGCGCGCCCATTCATGGGTCTTCGTGTACTTGAGGTTTTCCGGGGCGGTCATGGGCTGGCGGCACGTTAGCGGGCGTGACAGCGCGTGTCAAATTCAGAACGGGCCGTTCTCGTCGCGGCGATTGCGTTCCCTCGTTGTTGCTGCTAGTCTTGATGTAGATTTCATGAAGCAAACACTCCCAACGCGCCCAGGCTCCGCCGAGGCGAGGCGCGTCCAGTTCGATGCCATCGAGGATTGCCTTGAAGACATTCGACGTGGACGGATGATCATCGTTACGGACGATGCCGACCGCGAGAACGAAGGCGACCTGATCATGGCTGCCGAGAAAGTCACGGCGAAAGCGATGGGGTTCATGGTTCGGCACACCAGCGGCGTGATTTGCGTGCCGATGACCGGCGACCGGCTCGATGCGCTTCATCTTCCGTTGATGGTTGAACAAAACACGGAAAGCTACCGGACAGCGTTCACGGTGTCGGTTGACGCAGCGCGCGGTGTGACCACCGGGATTTCCGCTGGTGACCGCGCGACGACAGTGCGGGTGTTGATGGATCCGCGTGCGAAACCCACCGATCTCGCGCGGCCCGGTCACATTTTTCCGTTGCGGTACCAGGACGGCGGCGTATTGAAACGCGCCGGCCACACCGAGGCGGCAGTGGACTTGGCGCGGCTGGCCGGTTGCGCGCCAGTCGGCATCATCGCCGAAATCGTCAACGAGGACGGTACGATGGCGCGGCTGCCTGAATTGCTGAAGTTCAAGAAGGAGCACGGGCTGAAGTTGTGCTGCATTCGCGACCTGATTCAGTATCGCCGCCAACGCGAGAAACTCGTGGTGAAGGAACAAGAGGTGTCGCTGCCTACGCAGCTTGGCGATTTCACGCTGCATCTGTATCGCTCGGTGATCGACGGTGAGTATCACGTAGCGCTGACCTGCGGCAACGTGCATGGACGGAAGAACGTGCTGGTGCGTATGCACAGCGAGTGTTTGACCGGCGACATTTTTCGTTCATTGCGGTGCGATTGCGGCGCGCAACTGGAGCAGGCGATGAAGATGGTTGCGCAGGAAAAACTCGGCGCGATTGTCTATCTGCGCGGGCACGAAGGACGCGGAATTGGGCTGGCCTCCAAGATTCATGCCTACAAACTTCAGGAAAAACAGGGTCTCGATACGGTGGAGGCAAACGAGCGACTCGGGTTCAAGGCTGATTTGCGCGAGTACGGCGTCGGCGCTCAGATACTCGTTGATCTCGGCTTGCGGACGATTCGCATCCTGACCAATAATCCTAAAAAGGTCGTCGGTCTCGACGGATTTGGATTGAAGATTGTCGAGCAGGTGCCGATTCGTATTCCGCCGAATCCACACAACATTAAATACCTGACGACGAAGAAAAAAAAGATGGGACACACGCTTTAAAAGTTGGAAGTTTACCCGCCTCCGGCGGGGCGGGAGAGAAACAAACAAGGAATCTGAGTAATGTTGCGAGCAAGGAAATCACGGACAAAGACATCCGCCGCAGGATTGCGTTTCGGCATTGCGTCTGCGCGGTACAACAGTGATTTGGCTGACGCATTGGTCGAACATTGCGTGGATGTGTTGACGGCAGCGGGAGCTCGGCAGCGTGACATCAAGGTGATGCGGGTGCCGGGGAGCTTCGAGATAAGCGTCGCAGCCGCGCGGCTGGCGAGATCCGGGAAGTTCGACTGCGTGATCGGTCTCGGCGTGATTTTGAAGGGGGAGACCAGCCACGCCCAACACATTGCCGATGCCATTGCACATGGCCTGACTTGGGTCGCCATCGAAACGGGTGTCCCGACCGTGTACGGGATCATCACGGCAGACAAACTTCGACAAGCGCAGGTGCGCTGTCTCGGCCAGAAACACAATCGCGGACGCGAAGCGGCGCAGACCGCAATCGAAATGGCGGCGTTATGGAAGAACCGTTGAAACAACCCGGTAAACGCCGGCTCGCCCGCGAGTTTGCAATTCAGTTTCTGTATCAGTACGACATGAGCGGCGGCGAGCTTGACGACGCGCTGCAATTGTTCTGGCTGACACAGAACGAGGTCAACGACACAGTGCGCGCTTTCGCGACGGAATTGATTCGCGGTTGTTGTGCCAACCGCGCATTGGTGGACGAAAAGATCCAAAAATGCACCGAGCACTGGGAACTGCATCGCATTGCCGCCGTGGACCGGAACATCCTGCGGCTCGCCATCTACGAAATGCTTTGCCGCGACGACATCCCGCCGGTGGTTAGCATCAACGAGGCCGTGGACATCGCGAAGAAATTCTCGACAAGCGAGTCAGGCGCGTTCGTCAATGGCATCCTTGACCGGCTGAAGTCCGACCTGCCTCGTCCGGCGCGGACGGCCGCGGGGAAAACGGTGTAGTGGAGCAAGGAAGCGTTGGAGTAATGGGAACAGCAACTACCAACGTTTCATCGCTCGATCACTCCGGTTCTCACGCCGCTCCGTTCGCCGATCTTCACCTGCATACCCGTTTCTCCGATGGGGGTTGGACGCCGGCCGAGTTGGCGCAGGAGGCGGCGCGACTCGGTTTCCAGACGATCGCCGTGACCGACCACGACACGGTGGATGGTGTTGCTGAA
The DNA here is from genome assembly GCA_903825695.1 of uncultured Verrucomicrobiota bacterium. Lineage (GTDB taxonomy): Bacteria > Verrucomicrobiota > Verrucomicrobiia > Palsa-1439 > Palsa-1439 > CAIKBP01. Next base: position 669 of record CAIKBP010000107.1, on the reverse strand, counting down.
TCGCTGGACGCAGGAGAGAAAACTGGTATCGAGGTCATCGCGGGTATGGAGATCACCTGCAACCTCGACGGAACGGAGGCGCACCTACTTGGCTATTTTGCCGGCGACACGTGGCAGGCGCCCGCGTTGCGCGCAGTCCTCGACCGCGCCAAACAGTTGCGGCTGGACCGCGTCGAACGATTCGTCGCGCGACTGCGTCAACTCGGCGTACCGTTGACCGTTGCCGATGTGATGGCTGGTTCGAATTGCGGCACGATCGGCCGTCTCCATGTGGCGTTGGCGCTGCAACGGCGGGGCGTTGTCGCCAGCGTGAATGAAGCTTTCGCCCGGTACCTTCGGCGCGGACGTCCCGCGTTCGTGGATAGACAGCGGATCGATTTCGCCGAGGCCATTGGTCACATCGACCGCGCCGGTGGCGTCGCCGTGCTCGCGCATCCGGGGCTGCTGGATCGGGACAACCAGATCGAAGAATTGGTCGCGCTGAAATTGGCAGGGTTGGAGGTGTGGCACCCGCGCCATTCGCCTGCGCAGACCAGCCGGTACTTGAAAATGACTGAGCACCTTGGCCTATTGGCAACAGGCGGCAGCGACAGCCACGGCCCAGTGCGTGACGAATTCGTGTTCGGTTCCGTGCGACTGCCGCGGGAACGAGTCGAGGCGCTCAAGGCG
>CAIKBP010000106.1 GCA_903825695.1 uncultured Verrucomicrobiota bacterium | reverse complement strand
TACGCGGATAAGGTTTGGGCAAACCGCCATAGTGTCCGGCCAAACCCACTCGCGGCTTGGTGGCGAGCCGATAGTTCCCGGTGGAACCGGGATTTGTCTTGGCGAACCCGGACTATGGAATCGCGCTGAGAAAACTTCTTACTGGGAAAGGCGGCAAGGAGGGGGGAGATGTCGTATGTCGTATGTCGTATGTCGTATGTCGTATGTCGTATGTCGTATGTCGTATGTCGTATCGTCACGCGAAGCGTGGCAAATGTCGCTCGGCATCCTGACTTGTTGACTCTTCTCCATCTGCATCCCCGTCTTCGGTGTGCAACTCGGACGGGGGCAGTGTACCGATCTTAATAATACCTGTCAAGATTAACTGCGCTTACAAAACTGCCACATTGGTGCGGGCAACACGCCGACACGCCAATCTGGCTTCTTGTGGCATTGCGTGACACGGGAAGTCGTTGCTGAGGTAGCAATTGCCAAGTATATTGCAGAGGCTTAGTGACATTGTAGTCGCGGGGCTGAAACGGTGGAAAATATGGCATTTCGAGTCGTTGAAAAAAAGACGTTGGGTCCTGACGTGGTGCTGTTTCGCATCGACGCCCCACGAATCGCCCGCAAGCAACAGCCCGGCCAGTTCGTGATACTGCGCATACACGAGAGTGGTGAACGCATCCCGTTGACCATTGCGGAGTCAAACCCCAATGATGGGACAATCACCCTGATCGTGCAAGGTGTGGGAAAAACGACGAAACTTCTATGCGCGCTTGATGTTGGCGACGCCGTCAGCGACGTCGTTGGCCCACTCGGTAAACCGTCCGAGGTGCATCGGTATGGCACGGTGGTGGTTATCGGCGGCGGCGTGGGCACAGCCATCGCGTACCCCACGGCGCGGGCGCTCAAGGAAGCCGGCAACCATGTCATCATGATCATCGGCGGACGCACAAAACAGTTGGTCATTCTGGAAAACGAAGCGCGCGCGGTGAGCAATGAGCTTTACATCACGACCGACGACGGCAGCTATGGCGAGAAGGGATTGGTTACGGACAAACTTCGTCAACTGATTGGCAGTGGTCAGCTAGTTCATCTTGTGCTGGCGATCGGCCCGATCCCCATGATGCGCGCGGTCGCGGAAATGACCCGGCCGCACGGCATCAAGACCCTCGTTAGCTTGAACCCAATCATGGTGGATGGCACGGGTATGTGTGGCGGATGTCGCGTGCTTATGAACGGACACAACAAATTTGCCTGTGTTGATGGGCCGGAGTTCGACGCGCACCAGGTGGACTTCGATGTGCTGGCAAAACGCAACGCGACCTACCGCACGGCGGAGAAAATGGCTCTCGAAAAATTCCAGCAGCAGCCGGAGAAGGATTTGGATCTCGTGAAGCATCGCTGCAAGCTTGAAGAACAACATCCCGAACTCGTCGGACGGCTACGGAACCGCTGAATTCGATTCTGTTTCACTGTCCATGAACAATCCACTTAGCCCCAAAGATCGAGTCAAGATTCCGCGGCAGAAGATGCCCGAACAGGAACCGGCGGAACGCGCCCACAATTTTGAAGAGGTCAACCTCGGTTTGGAGATCGAAGCAGCTAAACGCGAGGCCAGCCGTTGCCTGGCGTGCGCCAACCCGAAGTGCGTCAGCGGTTGCCCCGTCGGCGTCAAGGTCAAGGATTTCATCGCGTTGGTCTTAAATGGGGATTATCTCGCCGCTGCCGCCAAGATCCGCGAGGACGACGTATTGCCAGCCATCACCGGCCGCGTTTGTCCGCAGGAAGACCAGTGTGAAGGCACCTGTATCATGGCCAAGAAGTTCGGCGCGGTCGGCATAGGTTACCTCGAAAGATTCGTTGCCGATTATGAACGGCGCGCGGGCAAGATCGGGTTGCCGCCAAACGCGCCCCTGACAGGCAAGAAGGTGGCGATCGTCGGCAGCGGCCCGGCAGGATTGAGCGCGGCAGGCGATTTGGTGCTACGCGGGCACGAGGTCACAGTCTTCGAGGCACTACACGAGCTTGGCGGCGTGCTTGTTTATGGCATTCCCGAGTTCCGGCTGCCAAAGGAGATTGTGCGGCAGGAAATAGACAACATACGGCGCATGGGCGTGAGATTCGAAACTGACGTGGTCGTGGGCAAGACGGTCACCGTGGACGAGTTGCTCGGGGAAGAAGGCTATCACGCGGTGCTCGTGGCCACCGGCGCGGGCCTGCCGCAATTCCTTGGTGTTCCGGGGGAGAATCTTTGCGGGGTGTATTCCGCAAATGAGTTCCTCACACGGGTCAATCTGATGAAGGCGTACCGGTTTCCCGAGTACGACGAGCCGATTTACGACTGCCGTGACAGGAACGTTGCCGTTATCGGCGGCGGTAACACTGCCATGGATGCTGTCCGTAGCGCGTTACGGCTCGGCGCCAAGAACGCCTACATCATTTATCGCCGTTCCGAAGCCGAGATGCCTGCACGCGTCGAGGAGGTAAAACATGCAAAGGAAGAAGGCATTCAGTTCATGCTGTTGACCAATCCGATCGAATTCATTGGTGACGACAAAGGCTGGTTGAAAGCGGCGCGTTGCATCAAGATGGAACTCGGCGCTCCCGACGATTCCGGCCGCCGCCGGCCTGTGCCGATCAAGGGTTCGGAATTCGAGTTGCCGTTGGACGTGGTCGTCATCGCTGTCGGCACCACCAGCAACCCGCTGGTTCAATCCACCACACCCGATCTCAAGACCCGCAAAGGCGGTTACATCGAAACGGATCCCGAGACGTTGAAAACCTCCAAACGCGGCGTGTTCGCGGCAGGCGACATTGTCACCGGCGCGGCCACCGTCATTCTCGCCATGGGTGCAGGACGCAAGGCCGCCAAGGCGGTCGATGAGTATCTACGCACCGGCGTGTGGTGAGTCGCTGGGCTGCAAAAGAGACGAGACGCGGTCATTGGACGCATTGCTTGCGTGCTGGTTCATTCTGTCGTATGCTAACTACGCAATTCCAAGGGGTTGCAGGCTGAACCTTGGAAGAGAAATCAGGTAAACGGTCTCTCGCGGGGAGATAAATACACCAATGCGGATCGCGATGTTTTCATGGGAGACACTGCACTCAACGGCAGTGGGCGGCGTAGCTGTGCACGTGACAGAGATGGCATCCGCCTTGCAGCGGCGCGGCCACGAAGTGCATGTATTCACGCACCCAGGTTACGGCTCCGGAGGTGTGGCCCGTATCGATGGCGTGTGGCACCACTATTGTCCTCACAATCTGAACCGTAATTTTGTCGATGAGATTCAGGAGATGTGCCGGTCATTCGTCTGGCATTTCTTCCAGACGGAGGACCATATAGGCCATTTCGACGTGGTGCATGCGCACGATTGGCTGGCGGCGAATGCAATGGTCTGGATCAAACAGGGCCGTCCCGACCATCGTGCGGTGCTGACTATGCATTCGACCGAGTACGGCCGGTGCGGCAACAATTTCTGGAGCGGCGTTTCGGCGCGGATCCGGGATCATGAGCGGCACGGCACATACTGCGCGGATCGTGTCATTGCGGTGAGCGGCTCGCTCAAGGGCGAGCTGATGTGGATGTACAATCTGCCCGACTGGAAATGCTGGGTTGTTTACAACGGTGTGCCAGTTCACCGGTTCGATGGATGGATCGATTGTAGCGCGGTGAAACGGCGCTATGGCATCGGCCCGCTCGATCCTACGGTGTTGTACAGCGGACGGCTCTCGGTGCAAAAGGGGCCGGACCTGCTGCTCGAAGCCGTGCCCGGACTGTTGCGGCATTACTCACACGCCAGGTTTGTCTTCGCCGGCGATGGTCATATGCGCGGCGATTTGCAGCATCGAGCCCATCAGCTCGGCATCGCCCATGCCGTCCGGTTCCTCGGCCACCGGAATGGCGGCGAGTTGATTGACCTTTACAAAGCCTGCGATTGTGTTTGTGTGCCGAGCCGTAACGAGCCTTTTGGCATCACCGTGCTGGAAGGTTGGGCGGCGGGGAAACCTGCGGTTGCAACGAACCACGGTGGCCCCGCCGAGTTCATCTGGCACAATGTCAACGGCCTGAAGGTCGATCCGGATCCAAACTCGATTGGATGGGGACTCGGCACGTTGTTCACGAACTTCGAGTGGGCACGATGGATGGGCCGCAACGGCCGCATCGCTGCCGAGACAACGTTCACATGGGATAAACTCGCTGCCTTGACGGAACGCTGCTACCAATCATGACTACGCCTGCACGCCCTTCAGAACCGGCGATATTCACGGGAGAGGACCGAACGAATGCTCCTGTGACCGAAGTGTCCGTTGTCGTCGACGTCCCTGCTGCCAAGCGCGATCTGACATTACTTACCGACGAGGATGCGCAATCTTTCCGCGAAGGCGCACACGGGCATCTCTACGAAATCCTGGGAGCGCATCTGCGGACCGCGGCGGACGGCACCGACGGAACTTACTTCGCAGTGTGGGCGCCAAACGCGAAACAGGTATCGGTCATTGGCGATTTCAACGGTTGGGACAAATCCGCCAACCTTCTGCGACATGCAGGCACATCTGGCATCTGGGAAGGCTTTGTGGTGGCCGCTGTGCTTGGTAGTCGTTACAAGTACTTCGTCGTATCGAACGCCAACGGTTATCGGGCGGACAAGGCGGACCCATTTGCCTTTTGGAGCGAAGAATCCCCAAAGACCGCATCCGTTGTTCGGGACCTGCGCTACACGTGGTCCGATCAGGCATGGTTGGAAAGCCGTCGGCATCGCAACGCCTCGAGCGAGCCGATCGCCGTTTACGAAGTGCATCTCGGGTCGTGGATGCGGGTACCAAAGGAAAACAATCGCTGGCTCACCTACCGCGAGTTGGCCGGCAAGCTGACGGAATACGTCCAGCGGATGAAGTTCACGCACGTGGAACTGCTGCCGATAACGGAGCATCCGTTCTATGCGTCATGGGGTTACCAACCCACGGGCTTTTTCGCGCCGACCAGCCGGTACGGCACGCCGCAGGATTTCATGTACTTCGTGGATTACCTGCATCAGAACGGTATCAGCGTGATCCTCGACTGGGTGCCGTTCCATTTCCCAAATGATTACCACGCGCTGTCGTTTTTCGACGGCACGCATCTCTACGCGCACCAGGATCCGCGCCGCGGCTATCACCCGGTCTGGCGGAGCGCTGTATTCAACTTCGAGCGGCCGGAGGTGCGGAGTTTCCTGCTGAGCAGCGCTCTGTTCTGGCTGGAGAAATACCACATCGACGGTTTGCGCGTAGATGCGGTAACGTACATGTTGTTCCACAACTACTACCGCAAGCGCGGCGAATGGCTGCCAAATGCGCAAGGTGGCAATCAAAACATCGAGGCCACAGCGTTCCTCCACCAATTCAATGATACGATCCACAAGGATTACCCGGGCGTATTGACCATCGCTGAAGAGGCAAGCACGTGGCCAAAGATCTCCAGACCAACAGCGGATGGCGGTCTGGGGTTCGATTTCAAGTGGGACATGGGTTGGATGAACGACACGCTGCAATTCCTGCGCCTCGACGGTTACCGGCGCCGTGCCCAGTTCAATAAACTCACCTTCCGCATGCTGTACGCCTTCTCGGAGAATTTCATGCTGGCACTCTCACATGACGAGGTGGTGCACTGCAAAGGCTCGATTCAGCAAAAAATGTGGGGCGACGCCTGGCAAAAATTCGCCGGTGTCCGTTTGTTGTATGGGTACATGTACGGCTTGCCCGGCAAAAAACTCATGTTCATGGGCGATGAGTTTGCGCAGATCCGCGAATGGAATCACGACCAGAGCCTCGACTGGCATCTGCTTGATCACCCTGCGCACGCCGGCATTCAACGATGCATCCAAGACCTTAATCGCCTGTACCAAACGTTGCCCGCACTCCACGAGCTTGACGGCGAACAGGCCGGCTTCGAGTGGATCGCTTGTGACGACACCACGAACGGCGTCTTCGGTTTTCTCCGCAACGCGCGTTCTACCGATGGTCTGGTGCTGGTCGTGTGCAACTTTGCGCCACAGGCGCACTACAACTATCGCATTGGCGTTCCACGCGCCGGATACTGGAAGGAGATTTTTAATGGCGACGCCAAAGAATACGGTGGCGGCGGCACCGGCAATTACGGCGGCTCCAACGCCGAAATGGTTGGATGGCATAATCGGCCATTCTCACTAAACCTTACGGTTCCGCCGTTGACGACATTGTTCTTACTCAGCCCGACCGGATCGCAGCGCGTCGAGAAGGGATCTGATGCCACCGGGAAGTCTTGACCCAATCCCGGAAATATCCGACGGCCTCCCAGACATCAGCGGCTGGGATGACCAAGTCCAGAGTGTCATCCGCTGCCGCGACCCGGTGTTCCTGAACCGCACGCCGATGCGTTTGGATCGGCTGCAATCGGCATTTGCTGTCGCGCTGCACATGCACCAGCCATTGATCATCCAAGATGGCGATCAACATACCGCGCCAATCATTGGAAACCTCCAGTACATGATGGAACGCCAGCACGTTCACGGGATGCACGACGCGCCTGTGTTTGCCCGGTGTTACACGCGCATCGCGGATTTCATACGCGAACTCGTGGACGCCGGTCGCCAGCCGCGCATAATGCTGGATTACTCCGGCGAATTGCTGTTCAGCCTCCGTCAGATGGGACGTGGCGATATTCTCGACAACCTAAAAAGCGTCACCAGCAACGACCGCTACTGGCTGCACGTAGAATGGCTCGGCACGATGTGGGGTCATGCGGTTGTGCCGTCCACGCCGCCGGCCGACGTTCCCTTGCACATCCGCGCCTGGCAACAACATTTTGCCGCAATCTTCGGCTGGGATGCGCTGGGCCATGTGCGCGGGTTCTCGCCACCCGAGATGCATCTGCCAAACCATCCCGATGTCAGCTACGAATATATCAAGTCGCTGCGCGATGCCGGTTACCAATGGATGTTGGTGCAGGAACACACCGTCGAGGAACCCGATGGCAGCGGCCTGCGCGAGCGTTACCTGCCGCGCCGACTCGTCACCCGCAATTCAAGGGGTGAAGAAATCTCGATCACCGCGCTCATCAAAACGCAAGGCTCCGACACGAAACTGATCGGCCAGATGCAACCGTTTTATGAGGCCAAAGGTCAGCAACAGCGCCAGCTAAGGGGCAAAACGGTTCCGGCTTTGGTGACCCAGATCAGCGACGGTGAGAACGGCGGTGTAATGATGAACGAGTTTCCTGACAACTACCGGCAGGTCTGGAATCAAACCGGCGCCGAAGGCGTGGTGGGTCTGAACGGTACCGAGTACCTCGAATTGCTCGCTGCGGCTGGAATTACCGAGCACGATTTTGAGCCGATCCAGCCCTTGCACCAGCACGCGCTCTGGAAGCTCGTTGCTGGCGACATCACACCCGAGCGCGTGACAAAAGCCATTGAGGAAGCGCGGCGCGCCGATCACCGCTTCAATATGGACGGCGGTTCGTGGACCAACAACTTAAGTTGGGTGCGCGGATACGAAAACGTGCTCGACCCGATCAATAAACTCAGCGCCGAGTTCCACGCGAAGCTCGATAACAAACGCCCGGACACACGTAGCCGCGCCTACCGCAACGCATTGTTTCATCTTCTGACGGCGCAGACCAGTTGTTACCGGTACTGGGGCCAGGGCCGCTGGACCGAATACGCACAGGAGATTTGCCGGCGCGGTTTCGATGCCCTCGCTCACGACTTCCAGTAAGAATCCAATTCATGATCCTGTATAATCTATTCCCACTTTTGGCCGGACGACTCTCGCAGTGGCCAGCGCATTTCAAGCGAGCGGCAGCAATGGGATTTGACTGGGTGTTCGTCAATCCGATCCAGAAGTTGGGTCGATCAGGCAGTTTGTATTCGATTGCTGATTACTTCAGCTACAATTCGCGACTGCTTGATCCGGGCAGCCCCGTTTCACCTGAACAGCAAGTCCGCCGGATGATTCAGGAGGCGCGAGCTAATGGCTTGAGGTTGATGACTGATCTGGTGGTCAATCACTGCGCGGTGGACTCGCCTCTGGTCCTGGAACATCCGGAATGGTTCGAGCGCGAGCATGGCAAGATCGTGAATCCCCATGCCATGCGCGGCGAAGAGAAGGTGGTTTGGAAGGACCTGGCCCGTTTCGATCACGAGCATACTCGCGATCCCGACGGCCTTTATGGTTATTGCTTGCGGATCGTGGAACATCTCTTGGCGCTGGGTTTCGAAGGGTTCCGCTGCGATGCCGCGTATCAGGTTCCTCGCCAATTCTGGGAGCGGCTCATTCATGACATCAAGGCGCGACACGCCAACGTTTGTTTCGTAGCCGAAACGCTTGGCTGCACGGCGGACCAAACCAAGGATACGGCCAGCGCTGGTTTTGATTTCGTGTTCAACAGCTCGAAATGGTGGAACTTCAACGACTGGTGGTTGATCGAACAGTATGATCTGATTCGGGAGACAGCTCCATCGATCAGTTTCCCCGAAAGCCACGATACGCAGCGGTTATGCGAGGAATTGGATGGCAATGTTGACGGCCTGAAACAGCGTTATCTGTTTGCGGCGCTGTTCTCCGCCGGCGTCATGATCCCGATCGGATTCGAGTTCGGCTTTCGCAAGCGGCTGGACGTCGTCTCCACCAAGCCCGCCGACTGGGAAACCACCAACATAGACCTGCAGTCTTACATCGGGACCGTCAACGCCCTCAAGAAACGCTACGCCGTGTTCAACGAAGAAAGTCCAACGAGCATTCTCCCGTGTCATAACCCGAACATACTGCTGCTATGGAAAGCGTCCACAAAACACCGCGATGAAACGCTGCTGATTCTGAACAAAGACCCGCATAATCGTCAGGAGTTTTTTGCGGAGAACCTCCGCGAACTGGTTCAAGCTGGCGGCCCGTTACAGGATGTGTCGCCCGAGTACCGCCTAGACTACATACATCAGCCTTTCCGGTACGAGTTGCGCCCCGGCCAAGGCATCGTCCTTGTCGCCGCGCGCAGCTAGAAGACACCTGCGCAGTAGTTGCGGTATTCGCGGTTGTCGTCAACACCGAAAGACATTCCTGAGCGCCCGCGGCATCCCTATGGATCCCATAAGCTTTCATCTTGTCCGACAATCGCCAGAGACATACACTATAAGTAGGCGGTTGCGCCCGTAGCTCAACTGGATAGAGCATCGGTCTTCGGAACCGAGGGTTGGGGGTTCAAATCCCTCCGGGCGCGCCATTGGGAAATCTCTTTACAGCCTTGCTCCCTGTTGTTATGCTCCAATCATTAAAGCGAAAACGAAGACGAGAATTTACGAAGATGATTGCAACTGAGAAGAAGTCGGAAATCACCAAACAATTTCAGGTTCACTCGCGTGACACTGGTTCCGCGGACGTGCAAATCGCCTTGTTAACGGCTCGGATCAACGATCTGACCAAGCACCTCGAAGGACACGTCAAGGACCACAGTTCGCGTCGTGGATTGCTGAAACTGGTGGGGCAACGGCGGCGGTTACTGGATTATCTTAGCCATGCCGACGCGAACCACTACCAAGAACTTATCAAAAAACTCAAACTCAGAAAGTAAGAAAGCAGACTTGGCCGACCGGCGGTCGGCAGATTGATGGATTGATGTCGGCTCAGCGCGGCGGTTCGACATCATTCCATTGATCGCACGCCACTCGCACCAATCCCGCAGGAGAAGCATATGCAGCATACTGTTCGAACGCCGATTGGCGACAAAGAACTCGTTATCGAAACCGGTAAACTGGCCAAGCAGGCTGATGGTGCCGTGACCGTCCGGTGCGGCGACACCGTCGTAATTGTTTCCGCGTGCGCGCGCACTGAGCCGGAGGAAGACAAGGATTACTTTCCGCTCACGGTGGATTACCGCGAGAAAGCGGCGGCCGCTGGCAAGTTCCCCGGCGGTTACTTCAAACGCGAAGGCCGACCGACCGAAAAGGAAATCCTTACCTCCCGAATGACGGATCGACCGATCCGTCCCTTGTTCCCGGAAGGTTTCTTCAACGACACCCAAATCATCTCGATCCTGTTGAGCGCCGACGGCGAGAACGATCCCGACATGCTCGTCATTAATGGCGCGTCAGCGGCCTTGAGCATTTCCGATATTCCATGGAACGGCCCTGTCGCCGCTGTGCGCGTGGCGCGGGTGAACGGACAATTCATTGCCAATCCAACGCACACGCAACGCAAGGACACAGACCTCGACCTGATCTACGTCGGTAACGACAAGGAACTGGTCATGATTGAAGGCACCGCGAAGGAAATTTCTGAAGCCGACATGATGGCTGCTATCGAGTTCGCCCATGCGGAATGCAAAAAACTTGTAGCCGCAATCCGCGAGCTGACTAAACAAGCTGGCAAAGCGAAACGGCAGGTCGCGCTTCGAACAGTGCGCCCGGAAGTATTGGCACTCGCGAAAGGTACCGTCGGCAAAACGATCCTGCCGGCAATTCTCACGCAGCAGAAGCTACCACGCGAAAAGGCAATCCATGCCATCAAAGAAAAGATGGCCACAGCGTTGAAGGAAAAGTTTGTCGATGTAACGGATTTCGAGATTAACGAATCGTTTTATCGGATCGAGTCCGAGGCGGTGCGCAATTCGATCCTGCACGACAACAAACGGCCGGATGGCCGTGGCGCGCGGGACATTCGTCCCCTGCTCTGCGAGGTCGGCGTATTGCCGCGAACACACGGCTCGGCCATATTCCAACGCGGCGAGACCCAGGCGCTGGTTATGACCACGCTTGGCTCGAAGGGCGACACTCAGGAAATGGATGCGTGGACGGGTGGTTTGACGGAAAAAAGGTTTATTCTACATTACAATTTCCCGCCATTCAGCGTTGGCGAGACCGGTCGGACGGGCGCACCGGGACGCCGCGAGATCGGTCATGGCGCATTGGCTGAACGTTCGATCGAGCCCATGATTCCAGCAGAAGCGGATTTCCCATACACCATCCGTGTGACCTCGGAGATTCTGGAGTCGAACGGTTCCAGCTCGATGGCCACGGTGTGCGGCGCGACTTTGTCACTGATGGATGCGGGCGTGCCGTTGAAGTCGCCGGTCGCTGGGATTTCCATAGGCTTGGTGACGGATGAGAAGACCGGCAAGGCAGTCACTTTGACGGACATCATCGGTTACGAAGACGGGTACGGCGACATGGATTTCAAAGTGTCAGGGACGCGCAAGGGCATCACTGGATTCCAGACGGATCTGAAACTGACCGGGTTGGGTCTTGACCTTGCACGGCAGGCGTTCGAGCAGGCCCGTGAAGCGCGGCTGGTTATTCTCGATCAGATGGCGAAAGCCATAGCCGCACCGCGCGCCGAGCTTTCGAAGTACGCGCCGCGTATCACGACGCTCAAGATCAATCCCGAAAAGATCGGTGCGGTGATTGGTCCTCAAGGCAAGGTCATCAAGGCCATCGTCGAATCGACTGGTTGCCAGATCGATATCGAGCAGGATGGCAGCGTGCACATCTTTTCGGCGAACGGAGAAGCAGCCAAGAGTGCTATCGCGCAGATCGAAGCCATGGTCGCCGAGGTGGAAGTCGGCAAGCTTTACCACGGCAAAGTCGTCGGGATCAAAGAATTCGGCGCATTCGTCGAGTTGCTACCCGACCGGGACGGCTTGGTGCACATCAGTGAGTTGGCCGACCGGCGCGTCAATAATGTCGAAGAAGTCGTCAAGCTCGGCGACATGGTGTGGGTGAAGGTGCTGGGACAAAGAAGCTTCAAGTTCCCCCGTGGATTTGAAATATTTCCCGATTAGAAATTTACAGGAGATAAAAATTATGACAGATATGAAGAT
>CAIKBP010000105.1 GCA_903825695.1 uncultured Verrucomicrobiota bacterium | reverse complement strand
GGGGCTGGCTCATTGCCTGCGTGAAAATGGTCAACGTGTTCGCCAAGTACGCGTTTTTGCTGGAACGTGAGCGGGTAGGGGACGATGAAAAGAAGGACACATGAACGTTGTCGTCATTTGCTCGGACACGTTTCGGTACGACCACATTGGTTTCCTCGGCAAGCAGCCGGTGCAAACCCCGAATCTCGACAAGCTCGCTTCTGAAAGCGCCGTGTTCACTGATTTCTGGCTTTGTTCATTTCCCACGCTGCTCCATCGCATTGAGGTGTTTACCGGCCGCTGCACCTTTCCGTTGTTCAACTGGGGGCCGTTGCCATACCAGTTCCCCGTACTCGCCGAGGTATTCAAGCGTCACGGCTTTGCCACGGCGCTGTTGGCCGACACTCTGCACATGATGAACGATGGTTGGGGATATGGTCGCGGGTTTGATTTCGTGCGGGACGTGCCCGGTCAGATGCACGACAAATTTCAGCCGAAATCCACGCCGATGGTTGACCTGCCGTGCCCAATTGAGAAACTCGGCGCGCCACGCCGGCGGCTCGATCGCTATCGCCGCAACGCCTACTGGTACCGGCAGCGAGGCAGTAATACCACCGCCACACTGTTTCAGGCGGCGATGGGATGGCTGGATCAACCGCGGGACAAGTTCTTCATGTGGATTGATGCCTTTGACCCGCACGAGCCGTGGGATGCGCCTGCCGAGTTTTTAAAGCCGTATCCGTGGAACAAGAACGGCGACGCCGTTTTCTGGCCCAAAGCGGGTTACGCCAACAAATACCCCGCTGCAGATATCGATAACATGCGCAGTCTTTACCGGGCCGAGATCACGCAGGTCGACCATTGGATTGGGGCCTTTCTTTCCCACCTGCGCGGCAAAGGATTACTCGATAACACCGCCGTTATCTTCACGTCCGATCACGGCACGTATTTCGGCGAGCACGGCCTGCTCGGAAAACCAGTCAAGACGGGCGACCTGGGCGCAATCTACGAGGAGCTTGGGCATCTGCCGTTGTTGCTGCGTCACCCTCAAGGGGTTGCCGCTGGAAAACGCATTGGAGGCCTTGGCCAACCGCAGGATCTTTTTGTGACAGCGCTCGAATTGGCCGGCATTCCGCGCGTGCCGTGGGCCCAGGGGAACTCGCTCGTGCCGCGCTTGCATGGCACTCCAAGCCCGCAGAAATTCGCCATCGGCGGTTACTTCCCCCACAAAGGGCGAGTCAATTGCATCAGCGTATGGACCGAGGAATGGGCGCTGATGCACTCGCCCACCAAAGGTTTTGCGGAAGCCGAGCTTTATCATGTGCCAACGGATCCAACGCACATGCGGAATGTAATAGCCGGAAATCGCGCAGCCGCACAGCAACTTTTCGACCGACTCAACATTTGGTTGGATGGACTCGGTATTCCTCCCGCGCGAAAGCGGCAACTCCTGAACAACGCGCCGTTCAAACGTTTGGACAAGCTCAAATACTCTCTTTGGCTATCAAAAAACAGCCTATCGTACTGGAAAAACTACCGCCACTATGCACAGGGTGCGTAGACATGGAAGAAACTGCAAGCTCGAGCCGTATTCAGCTTGATTTTCCATAGCCGGCTTGTGGAAGATACAGACTCTTGGGTAACGCGTCCGTTATCGAACTGCAAAGTGCCAATAGATGGATGCAGAGAGGAATATGAAAGTCAGCGGATTCACTTTTTTGCGCAACGGCCAGAAGTTCGGGTACCCGTTTGTCGCATCCATTCGTTCAATTCTGCCCATCGTGGACGAGTTTATTATCGCGCTCGGTCCCAGTGAAGACAAGACCGAGGAAATGATCCAAGACATTGGTGACGCGAAAATCCGGATCATTCACACTCAGTGGAATGAGCATGTCCGCAATGATCGTGGGGTAAAAGGCTTTGTCTACGGGCAACAGAAATCCATCGCGTTATTCAACTGCATTGGCGACTGGGCGTTCTACCTCGAGGGAGACGAAGTTGTTCACGAGAATGAACTTCCCAAAATTCGCGCAGCAATGGAAACACACCTGAACAATCCAGAAGTTGAGGCGCTAATTTTTGATTATGTGCATTTTTACGGCAACAAGAACACGTACGCTTGGTCGCCACGTTGGTATCGCACAGCCCCGCGCATCCTGCGGAACACCATTCCAGCATGGGCACCGAAAGGGTTGTTCTTCATCGTGTTAGATAATCCCAAAAAAGGCCGGTATCCAAAGGCGGCTCACACGGGGGCGACCATTTACCATTACGGCTGGGTAAAGAGCGAAGATCAGATGACTCAACGGAAACAAACCACAGCAACTGTCTGGAACATCGGAACCGTTCCTCAGATATCTTATGCGAATGTTGACCCGCTCACGTTGCGCAGGTTTACCGGCACTCATCCGAAGGTGATTCAGGAATGGTTGCCACCGGGGGAAGGCTTATTTCAGGCGGATCCCAACCATCGACTTACCAGCCGCGAGAAAAAGCATCGGTTTATGCTGAAAATGGAAAAATGGTTCGGCTGGGAACTAAGCAAGAAACACTACCGCCTTATCGCCTGAACAGCCGTCAGCGTTTGCGCAGCACCAACCGCGTCTTGGTCCCCATGCATAAGCGGTGGTAAATCCTCAGCAATGCAAAGACGAGCTGTGTGTGATGTTCGGGATATGAGTATGTACAGCAGGATACAACGTTGAATCCGATCTCTTGCACCTTCGCAATTAGCGTCTTGGGCGGGAAAGCAAAAAGATGCATCGGCAAACGGCGCACTGGTCGCCAGACCCGTTTACCATGAATCACATTGTAAAGGATTCGACGGGCATTCTTCTCGAAACTCGATGGATTGGGCACCTCGAGCAGCAACACCCCATTGGCGCGCAGGATCCGATGCGCCTCCCGCAACATGCCAACCGGATCTTCCACGTGCTCCAGCACATGACGCATTGCAATTGCATCGGCTGATGCCGCAGGAAAACATGCGGATTCCAAAGTGCCGGTGCGCACGTCGAGATGCAATTGTTCTCTACAAAACCCGGAATGTTCCTTGGAAATCTCTACACCAATCGCCTTCCAACCGCGCTGCTGCGCCAAAGAGAGCAGGGCACCGTTCCCAGCGCCGACATCAATAAGCGTGCCGGTCGCTGGGTGCGCAGTTAGGATCGCCTCCAGCGAGTCAACATACCGTTGACGATGATGCGGGCGCAGTTGTTCAAGCGTGAAGTGTTCGTCCACTTTGTACTGATCCAATAGTGAGGCTCGCCCCTTATAGAGATCGCTGATGTACGCTTCATTCAGCTGCGGTCGCGGCTGCAGATAAACCAGTCCGCAATGCACACAGCGGACTTCGTATGTGGGGAATTGCCAGCCTTCGTGGCGGAAGAACTTCGCGTTATCGCGGCCGCAGAACGCGCAGTTCACGTGCTGCCACGTAACTTCAGGAGGGGAATCCGTAGGCGATAATCTGTTCATGTCTTTGACTTGCGCCGCATTTCATACAACTTAGCGTATTTCACAAAAACGACGTATCCTTGCATAAAGGCGATGATCAAACCCTCAGTCCCATCTAGAAAGCCACATTTGAAAACGTAGGATTTCAGCACGCGTGCACAAGCGCGGCTAAACATGCACCAACCACTGCTTTGTGCGCCGCTCTCTCTGGCGTTGATTGCGCCACCGGTACTGAACCGGTGGACCTTGCGCAACCAGTCATCCATGCTTCGATACGTGTAGTGCAAAAGCGCCTCACGACAGTGTCCGTCGCGGCCGTTCAACACCACTTTTGAGTGAACGGGTTTTTCTTCGTATCGCCCTTTGTCACGGCGAAACAACCTTAGAACCCTGTCTGTACCCCATGTCCCATGGCGGATTTCCTTGCCCAGGAAAAAGTTTCGCCGCCGTATCCAATACCCATCGCAGTCTGGTTCCCGCAAGATACCGCGAATCTCTTCTGCGAGTTCTGGAGTGACACGCTCGTCTGCATCCACGATGAGCACCCATTCATGCGTTGCGTGGGGGAGCGCCCAATTATTTTGCGCGCCGTGGCTTTGGAACTCATGTTGCAGTATTCGGTCGGTGTGCCACCGCGCGATCTCCAGCGTCCGGTCCGTGCTGAACGAATCTACCACCAGAATCTCGTCCGCAAACTTGACGCTGGTGAGGCAATCTTCAATGGCCGCTTCCTCATTGAAGCATGGAATGATGACCGTGAGACGGTTCATTATTTTAATCCTTTTCAGCCAGCCACATGTTCAACTGTACAATATACGAACCCAGACGCTCATCAAAAGAATCTGGTGCCAGGGGGGAGAGTTGAACTCCCGACCAAGGGCTTATGAGTCCCCTGCTCTACCACTGAGCTACCCTGGCAACACTAATCGTTACATTTCCAAACCCGCGATCAACCTCGACACTCGGTGTCGGGACTGGGCTATCCACCTGCGGCGGACAAGCCCTCGCACGGGATGCGGCGTTACATTAGCGAGACCGGAGGAAATTTCAACGGTCTTTTCCACTCACCCGCCCGATAATTCCTTACTGCGGCGGGAGGCCGCCTTGATTGCCTCTATAAGGATCTCCACCAATTTGCGGTCGTTCATCACTTTCAGCGCCGCTTCCGTGGTGCCGCCGGGTGATGTTACCTTGCGCCGCAATGATTCAGCCGATTCACCACTCTCCACCATCAATTTCGAAGCGCCCAGAATTGTCTGGATCGTTAGTTTCCCCGCCAGTTCCTTACTCAACCCCGCCTCGATACCCGCGCTGATCATGGCTTCCGCCACATAGAACACATACGCCGGGCCGCTACCGCTTAACGCTGTGACAGCATCGATGAGCTTCTCTTCGACACGCGCCGTGATGCCTACTGCGCCCAGAATCGCCTCTGCCACCGACAGATCTTCTTCTGTCGCATATGCTCCCTTCGCCAGAGCTGCGGCGCCAGCGCTGACGAGCGCGGGAGTATTCGGCATCGCGCGTACGACGCGCGCCTTACCGCCGAGTCCCCGTTCAATGTTGTCAGTGCTGATTCCCGCTGCAATACTGACCACCAGCCTGCCTCTCGCGTTAGACTTTATCTCATTGAGCACTGCGCCCATCTGTTGTGGTTTGACCGCCAGCAGAATAATGTCAGCCGCCTGTGCTGCAGCAGTATTGTTGTGCGCTGTACGAATGTGAAACATCTCTCGAAAGAACGACAGTCGCTCTGCGCGCACATCGGCAGCGATTATCTGCTCGGGTTCAACCTCTTTGGCGGCCAACAACCCGCGAATCAACGCCTCGGCCATGTTGCCGGCGCCGATGAAGGCGATAGTTTTATTGTTAAGCGTCATGTGTTCTCCGTTCTCCGAAGATCGCCGTGCCAATCCGCACCATCGTCGCCCCTTCTTCCACGGCGGGTTCGAAATCGTAACTCATTCCCATCGAAAGCTCCGGCAGCTGCATGCCAAGTTTGTTTTGAACCTCATCCCGCAATTCGCGCAGCCGCCGGAAATGTGGGCGCGCCTTCTCAACATCCTCCGCAAACGGCGCTATAGTCATCAAACCCCGAATCTCGATTCGCGGCAAGGCGTTAATCTGTTCAAGCGTCACCGCCAGATCTTCGGGTCTCAGCCCGGACTTGCCCGCTTCGCCTGACACATTCACCTCCAGCAGGATCGGTTGTGTCTTGCCGGCGCGCCCGGCGCATTTGTCCAATTCAACAGCCAACTTCACGCTGTCGACAGAATGAATCAACTCGAATAGCGCAACCGCATCACGTGCCTTGTTGGTCTGCAAATGGCCGATCATGTGCCAGCGGGCGCGGCTCGATACGAGCGGGATTTTTGCCATAGCTTCCTGCACCTTGCTTTCCCCGAACACAGTCAACCCGGTGCCAAGCGCTTCCTCGACACATTCAGGCTGGACCGCCTTGGTCACAGCAACAATGTTTATCTCGTTCGGACTTCGGCACGCGCGTTCCGCGGCAGTTGCCAAACGCTCTCTTACCGCGTTTAGGTTCCGTTCCAGTTCGGTCACGGGGGCATTCTATCGGCAGGGTGCCATGTTCGCAAGTTATCGTACTTGCGCTTTTCGGGGCAAGACGTTAAAAATACATAAATGGCAGTTCCGACCCAATTAGGTTACTTTCAGCTGCAAGAGGAAATAGGTCGTGGCGGGATGGGGTTTGTTTGGCGCGCGATGGATCCGACCTTGCACCGCGAGGTGGCCATCAAGGTCTTGCGCGACGAAATAGCGAGGGACCCGAAATTTGCTGCGGATTTTCTTCAGGAAGCGCGCAACGCGGCCGCGATCAGCCATCCACACATCGCACAAGTGCACCTTGTCGGAGATACCGGCGGCCAGTACTACATTGTCATGGAGTTACTGCGGGGCCGTTCGCTTCGCCAGATTCTCGAAACCGATGGACCGCTAGACGAGGAACGCGCGCTTGACATCACCATTCAAGTGGCCGAAGCGCTCCGCGCCGCCTACAAACAGCAGATGATCCACGGCGACATCAAGCCCGCCAATATTTTCATCACAGAAGACCAGGGCGCCAAGGTTCTCGACTTCGGCTTGGCAAAATTGGCCAACGTCGAAGTGATTCCCTCCGGAGGCGGCATTTGGGGGTCGCCGTACTACATTTCTCCTGAACGTGTCGGTCAGAGGGCGGAGGATTTTCGCAGTGACGTTTACAGCCTCGGCGCCACCCTGTTCCATGCCATTGCGGGCCGGCCGCCGTTTGACGCCGAAGACCCCGCCCAACTGGCTCTTAAGCGTCTCAGCGAGAAGCCGCCGCTATTGCGCGACATAAACCCGAGAATCACCGCAAAGACCGAGAAGGTCGTCAACAAGATGCTCAACAAGAGTATCTTGATGCGCTACTTGGATTACGATGCGCTACTGAAAGACCTGAATGAAGCAAAAACCGAAGCCACAGCTCAGCGGCTCGGTGTTGACCTGCACGCGATGGAACACCTGCAACCGCCAATACCGGTCGCAGCACCTCCACCACTGTCCAAGGAACTGCCGATTATCATCGGGGTGTTGATAGCCATGGTTGCCATGGTCATTGTTGCGGTAAGCTTTGTACTGCGGCAGAACAAGCACACACCTCCGAAGCCACCAATCGTACATCCAGTGCCAACCCCACCAAAACCGGAGAACCTGCCAAAACCGGAGAAACCGCCAGAGGCGACCAACCAAGCAATGGTAGCGTACTGGCCGCTTGATGGGAAAGTCGATGATGCCTCTGGCAGTGGATATCCGTTGTCACTCGTGGGCGATCCGACCTTTGTGCAGAGTCATTTGGGCCAGGCGTTGGCGTTGAACGGGGTAGATCAGTATGCGCAGACGACGGCGGCGGTGTTGGACACCAGCAAGCCGTTCAGTGTAGCCGTGTGGGCTTATTGGAGCGGTGGTGGTAAAGGCTACGAAGCGCTCTTGAGTCAAGATGGAGCGAACATAAGCTGTTTCTACCTGCAAAGGGGCAGAAATGGGAAGTTACGCATGGTCATGCGCGATGAGGATTCGAAGACTTCATCCGTCATCTGTGTTGTTGAATGGGACACGGTACTGGCCCCCAACACCTGGTATCACTTCGCAGGGATCTACACCGGCAGCGAGGTGAAATTGTACGCGAACGGGATGCTGGTCGGGAGCAAACCGTTCAACTCGGGTTTTGCCACCTCGGGGGCGTTCATCGTGGGTGCGGGCAAGTGGGGAACCCGAGATGACTATTGGGGCGGCATGATCGCCGGGGTGAAGGTGTTCAACTATGTCATATTCGATGCCGATGTGGCGACGCTGGCTGTCCCGCCCCCCGTTGTGGTCAGCAATGCTGGTCCGAGTGCTGTGAGCACAAGCGCTGTAACCACTACTCCGAACACCAATGCTACTTTACCCGGTACAGGCACAAAAAGCTCGCTGAGCAATGCCGATGAGGAGAAACTTGCCCGCGATCTCGTTGCCTCGCTCACCAATCTTTGGTCCACCTACGATTTTCAAACTGCCTTCACCAAATACAGCAAACTTAATCAGCAACTCGTTACACGCGAAGGGAAACGCGTACTGCAGGTTCCGCTGGCAATCGCCACGCGTCTCGCCGACTTCAAGACGCAGTTGATCGCCGATTTCCAGCGTGAACGCTACTTCGGACCGAGCCTTACCAAGCGCAATAATACCTTCCTGTCATCAGGCACGATTTCCAGCGCCACCGATGAGGATGTGATCACCAGCACGCAATATGGTGAACTTACCACGCCGTGGGCCGATATACAGCCCGAGTCGCTGGCCAAGGCCGCAGACTACTATGCCAATGCCTTCGCGGCTTCGGAGCCGGCCGAGAAACAAGCCAAACGCCACTTCCAAATCATGGTGTTCTGCAAGCAGTTTGGCCTCGACTGCCTATCGCGACAACACTCAGCCGACGCGATTCGGCTCGACCCGGGCTTGAACGAAGAAACCAAGCTCATCTGGGGCAAGATTCCAACTCCATGTTCTTCTGCGGAACAGCAAAAGCCCGCGGCTACCCCGAAACAATACAGGCGAAGAAAGCCGAGTAGCTAGTTGGAAACAGTGACAACGAGAAGAATTGGTCGGGACGGCGAGATTCGAACTCGCGACCCCTTGCACCCCATGCAAGTGCGCTACCAGACTGCGCTACGTCCCGATATTTGCGAAGACTAACACAGTTTCGCCCCTTACGGCAATGTAACTTTGAACTTTGCATAAGGCTGCACGGCCACTAGACTGGTGTTGTTATGTATGATCCACTTTTAAAACTACTCGAAGAACATGCGCTGCGTACACCCGAGCAACTGGGGAAGATGCTAAACTGCCCACCAGAGGAAGTTCGGCGTCGCATCAAACAATACGAGGATGAAAAGGTGATCCTCGGGTACAAAGCCATAATCAACGATGACAAGCTCGACACCAACCTCGTTAAGGCTGTCATTGAGGTTAGGATCCAGCCGGAGCGCGAAGGTGGTTTCGACCGCATCGCCAAGCGCATCGCCAAATTCGGCGAAGTGACCTCCTTGTTCCTAATGTCGGGCGGTTACGATCTTTTGATCTTCGTTGAGGGCCGCAACCTGCGCGAGGTCGCGCAGTTCGTCGCCGAGAAGCTCGCCACCCTCGAAGGGGTCACATCGACCGCCACACACTTCATGCTCAAGACCTACAAAGAACAAGGTGTCCTCATGGACGGCGGCGAAGGGGTTGAGCGGTTAAAGGTCAGTCCGTAGCAGGAACGAGCATCCGATACCTATCTGGCCTCGCCAACGGGGGATATTACTCCTTTCCCCATTGCGCCGCTGGAGATCCCTTGATTTTCCCTTCCTGCCTGTTAGAATAGGTGACCATGCTGCACAAACGGACAACAAAGCGCGATTTTATCGCAGAGCACGTGCGCGGAATTCCGCGCTCGGGGATTCGGGATTTTTTCGACATCGTGCAATCCATGGACGATGTGATCTCGCTGGGGATCGGCGAGCCGGGATTCGTCACGCCATGGCACATTCGAGAAGCGGCGATATATGCGTTGGAGCAGGGGAAGACAGGCTATACCTCTAACTTCGGTCTGTTGAAACTACGGCGAGCCATCAGCCGATACGTCAGC
This sequence comes from uncultured Verrucomicrobiota bacterium, assembly GCA_903825695.1. Lineage (GTDB taxonomy): Bacteria > Verrucomicrobiota > Verrucomicrobiia > Palsa-1439 > Palsa-1439 > CAIKBP01. The sequence continues at coordinate 4,688 of CAIKBP010000105.1, read as the reverse complement.
GACGTCTTCCATGCCGACTACAATCCGGAGACGGAAATCCTTGTAACGGTGGGTGTCAGCGAGGCGTTGGACATCGCGTTGCGCGCGGTGGTAAACCCGGGCGACGAGGTCATATACCATGAGCCGTGTTACGTTTCGTACCACCCCAGCGTCCAGCTCACGCATGGTGTCGGCAGAGCGATCCAGACCGGCAGCGCCACCAAATTTACACTGCGGGCGGCGGACGTTGAGGCCGCGATCACGCCGCGAACGAAGGCGCTGATCCTGAACTTCCCAACAAACCCAACCGGTGCAACATTGGGCGGCGAGGAGTTGGAAAAGATTGCGCGGGTGTGCACCGATCACGACATTGTTGTCATCACCGATGAGATTTACAGCGAGTTGACCTACGGCGCCCAACATTGCTCCATTGCCGCGCAGCCTGGAATGAAGGAGCGAACAATTCTCCTGCATGGGTTTTCGAAGGCGTTTGCGATGACGGGCTTCCGTATCGGCTACGCCTGCGCACCCGCGAACTTGATCGAAGGCATGGTGCGCGTGCACCAGTATTCGATGCTCTGTGCGTCAATCATCAGCCAAGAAGCGGCCGTCGAGGCGCTCGCAGGCGGGATGGATGACGTTGTGGCGATGCGCGAACAATATCGGCTCCGGCGCAACTTTATCGTCAAATCATTCAATGAAATCGGCCTGACCTGCCACATGCCCGAAGGCACATTCTATGCCTTCCCGTCGGTTCGTGGAACAGGACTGAGTTCACGCGAGTTCGCCATTCAACTGCTGGAGCGTGAGCGCGTTGCGGTTGTACCGGGCAACGCATTCGGCCCTGGCGGTGAGGGACACATCCGCGCCAGTTATTGCACGGCGATGCCAGAACTGGAACAAGCCGTCGAACGGATCGCGCGCTTCGTGCGGCGCGGCTGAAGATTCCGTGTGCGACGCGCATTGACCATCTGACCATCAAACCACGGCGTAGCCCATGGAATTGCGTCGTGCCGGTGGGGCAGGGGACACGACCGTGACGGTCGAGGCAGTGGACCGAGCACCACAAACCCTTCCGGAGCCTAACAGAGCTAATCGCGGGGCAAGGTTTGCCCGCGCACGCCGATCAGCCTCCCCGCTCAATTTTCTGCTGGTACGCTCTACCCGCGTAACCTGAGACTCGCGCCAGGCGCTCCCATTCGTGGGCCACTCGTTGATAGGCGTCTTGCGCCAAGCTGTCGGCTTTCATGTTCGGGAAGGTCTTCTCCACCTTCACCCACGCTTCAATCAAATGCTCGTAGCGCGTGTTCACGTTGTCGTCGGACAACCAACGTGCTGCAGCCCCCGCGAATTCCTCCGCTTCGTAGTGAAACGCCGCTACTGCGCGGACCATCTCTTCCCGCGATGCATCGGCATACTGCCGCGAAGCCGTTTCCTCAAGGTTTCGCGCCGCAATGGCCAGCACTCTGGACTGCGCGCTCACGTCCTCGCGATGTGTTTGCATCACCATGACTCGCGTGGCACAACCTGCTGCAAACACGACTCCGACCAATCCTGCCGTCACCATGCAAACTCTTCTCATGTGGACCTCCTCCGTCGTTTTGTAGGCCACGCCAAATTAGAACCGCGCGCGGCCAATTACTAATAAATACATATAGCACAAAGCGATGGTCTGGACAAAGTTTCAACCTGCCATTACACTTCCCGTCTAGTTTTGAGGTTCTCTCAATGGAGAAGGTACAACAACTGAATATCGGTCTAATCGGCGCGGGCGTCGTCGGCAGAGGCGTGGTGAGGAATCTCGCTCGCAATACTGATCTCATCGCAGAACGGCTGGGCGTCCGCCTTAACCTCAAGTGGGTTTGCGACAAGGATAAATCCAGACTGAAAAACCTACCCGTCCCAGCCAGCGTGTTGGTTCGAGACGCGAAGGTTGTCCTTGATGACCCAAACGTTCCTGTCATTGTCGAGTTGTTGGGCGGCACCAGTTTTGCCAGGACCGTCCTACTCGATGCGCTCAACCGCGGCAAGGTCGTAGTGACCGCCAACAAAGCGCTCCTCGCGCACCACGGCGAAGAAATCTTCGCAGCCGCGGCTAGGAATTCCGCCAACGTTTTCTACGAAGCCAGCGTCTGTGGCGGTATCCCGATAATCAAAGCTTTGCGGGAAGGATTCGTCGCCAATCGGTTCCCTCTCATCTACGGCATTGTTAATGGCACCTGCAATTACATCCTTTCGCGCATGACCGCCGAGGGAAAGGATTTCGACGAAGTGTTGGCCGAAGCGCAGAAACTGGGTTACGCCGAGGCTGACCCATCGCTGGACGTGGATGGCGGAGACTCCGCGCACAAGGCGACCATTCTCGCCTCGCTGGCGCATGGGTTCTGGACGGGGCTTGAGAACACCTATGTCGAAGGGATTCGTCACGTCACCAAGTACGACATCGAGATTGCTAGTGAACTCGGCTACGCGGTCAAATTGCTGGCGATAATCAAAACTGCCGACGCTTCCGATTCCGCCCCCATTGAAGTCCGTGTGCATCCGACGCTTATTCCACGCGATCACGTTCTGGCGAGCGTTGGTGGCGCCTTCAACGGCGTGGTCGTACGCGGCGACGTCGTCGGGGAGACTATGTTCTATGGCAGGGGTGCCGGTGCTGACGCGACCTCCAGTGCTGTCATTGCCGATCTGGCCGATGCCGCGCTGAATCTGAAATGTGGCAGCGTCCAACGCGTGCCGGCCTTTGTCGCGCATCGACTTAACGCACGGGTCCGAACCATCGATGATGTCGAGTCGCGTTACTACCTGCGGCTGACAGTCGAAGACTGGCCGGGCGTCATCGCCAAAGTTGCGAAGGTGCTGGGCGATGCCGACATCAGCATAGCCTCAGTGTTGCAGCGCGAGGCTCCGGAGTCGAAACCCGGCCATCCTCCAAGCGACCACGTGCCGCTGATCTTCATGTTGCACGTAGCAAAAGATCGCGCCGTGCGAGACGCCGTGGCTGAGATCGACCGGTTGCCCGTTGTGAAGGACAAAACCATCATCATCCGCGTGGAGAACTTCGACTAGGCGTGAGAATCGGGCATTAAGATGGCAGTTATTGTTCAGAAATATGGCGGCACATCCGTCGGGAATCCCGAGCGGATCAAGAACGTTGCGCGGCGCGTGTTGGCGACGCAGCAGAAAGGCAACAAGGTTGTCGTCGTCGTTTCCGCTATGAGTGGCGAGACCGATTCGCTCATCAAGCTGGCCAAGGAGGTCCATCCTGAACCAAATGAACGTGAGATGGACGTGCTGCTTGCCACTGGCGAACAGACCACCATCGCGTTGCTGGCGATGGCGCTGCACGCGCTTGGGGCAAAAGCCGTGTCTTTGACAGGCGCACAGGCGGGTATCGTCACCGATGGCATCCACACCAAGGCGAGAATCGCCAATGTCACCCCGAAGCGCATCCATGAATTACTGGACGAAGGCAACATCGTTATTGTCGCTGGCTTTCAAGGCACCACTCCCGAAGGCCACATCACCACACTGGGACGTGGCGGAAGTGATCTCAGTGCCGTCGCGATTGCCGCTGCAGTGAAGGCGGATGTCTGCCAGATTTACACTGACGTGGATGGCGTCTATACCGCCGACCCGCGCATCGTGCCCAACGCCAGCAAGCTGGAGGAAATCAGCTACGATGAGATGCTTGAACTCGCCGCGCTCGGTTCAAAGGTCATGCAGGCGCGTTCCGTTGAGTTTGCGAAGAAGTTCAGCGTTGTGTTTGAAGTTCGCAGCAGTTTCAACAATAATCCAGGAACCACTGTGAAAGAAGAAACATCCAAGATGGAAGACGTTGTCATCCGTGGCGTAGCGGTTGACAAGAACCAAGCCAAGGTCACTATCGCGGGCGTCCCCGACAAACCCGGTATCGCCGCCAAGATCTTCAAGGCAATCGCCGACGCCAACATCAACATCGATGTCATTGTGCAGAACGTCAGCGAAAAGGGATTCACTGACATTTCCTTTACCGTTGCCGCCAATGAAGCAGCCAAGAGCGCCAAGGTACTGCAGCCCATCGTCAAAGAGATCGGTGCCCGCGAAGCACGCTCAACCCCCGACATTGCCAAGCTCTCAGTCGTCGGCATTGGGATGCGTTCGCATCCCGGCATCGCAGCGAAGATATTCGAGATGCTGGCCGCCAACGGTATTAACATCGACATGATCTCCACCAGCGAGATCAAGATCAGCGTCATCATCGGCCTGAAGGACGCCGACAAGGCCACGCGGGCGATACATGATGCATTCGGTTTGGCAAGAAGCTAGTCTCGCGCGTCAGGTACTGCTCAGCGACCGATGCTCTTATAGACGAAACCGAGTTTTTCCATTTGTTTCGGATCATAGATGTTTCGTCCATCAAGCACAATGGGTTGCCCCATGACCGCCCGTAGTTTGCCCAAGTCGAGGTGACGAAACTCGTCCCACTCGGTACAAATCAGCAGCGCGTCAGCATCTTTGGCGGCAGCATAGGGTGAGTCGCAAAATTCGATACTGCTCAGAACCTCGCGGGCTTTCTCCATCGCCTTCGGGTCGTAGGCGCGAATGCGGGCGCCCTCTTTTTGTAGTGAACGTATTACTTCCAACGATGGCGCGGACCGCATGTCGTCAGTGTTCGGTTTGAACGCCAGACCGAGCACTGCGATCGTCTTGTCCTGCACGATCCACAG
>CAIKBP010000104.1 GCA_903825695.1 uncultured Verrucomicrobiota bacterium | reverse complement strand
CGTTCACTGTCGCGTATGCTGCGTACGGAACCTGGCAACCGCCGCCCAGCGCTTTCAAAAAGACACGCTCAGCTTCGGCACACGCCAATGTGTCCGCATGATTTATGGTGGCCAGCAATTCCTGCGTTTCCATGTCCGACTCGCGCACTTCACAGGCAATAATACCCTGTCCCACGGCCGGAATCATGATGTCAAAGTCCAACTGCTGCCAGTGGAACTGTTTCGATTTCTCCCACAATCTGAGCCGCTTCAGTCCTGCCGCGGCGAGAATGACCGCATCCAACTCATTGTCGTCCGTGAGTTTTTGCAGGCGCGTTTCCACGTTGCCGCGAATCTCCTTAATCTGCAGGTCGGGCCGACGCGCCAGCAATTGCGCTCGTCGCCGGATGCTGCCCGTAGCCACCCGCGCCCCCTTGGGCAACGCGTCGAGCGTTGGATACCGTTTCGCCACGAACACATCGTGCGGATCCTCACGCGGCGGAACTGCGCCGATGGTCAGTCCATCGGGCAACACCGTCGGCAAATCTTTCATGCTGTGCATGGCAAGATGAATCTCACCGCGCAACAATTGCTCCTCGATCTCCTTGGTGAAAATCCCCTTGCCGCCATTGGCTGTCAGGGACAAGTTATTGTCATGCCGGTAGGCAGATCCGCCTGCCGGCGGAAACTGATCGCCGCTGGTTTTGATGATCTTCGTCTCGATCCGCAACTTCGGTTGGGCATCCAGCAGCAACCTACGGACGAACTCCACCTGCGCAAGCGCCAAAGGACTGCCACGGCTGCCGATAACGAGTGTGTTCACGGTTGTGGCGACTTTGGCAGAAGGTTGATAACACAGAACGTGACAAGCGTGAAGATGAACAGAGCGATGGCCGTCACGGCAAACTTCCTTCCGCGGATCGATGCGGCCGTCCGCGCCACCAACACCAACGCGTATGCCCCCCATACCGCCCACGCCCAAACGATCTTCGCGATGGTCAACCCCGCTCGGAGCGGGGTCAACCGGTGGATGATCCGATACGAAATAAACCCACCGACTATCCCCACGCTAAACAGCGCGAATCCTACAATAATCAGCCGCAGCGCTACCACATCGAGCTGTTCCACGGGCGGCAGTTGTAGGAATAACGAGGTCGACCGCCGTGCCTTCAACTGTCGTTCCTGCCACCGGTACATGGCGCTTATGACTGCGGCAAGCGCAAATGCGCCACACGACAAGACAGCGATCGCCGCGTGAAATTCGATCCACGGACTCCGCGTGGCTGGTGCCTGGCGCGCCACGTCAATCGGCGCAAGCAGCGGCACCACGCACAAAGTCAGCACAACGGGAGCAGTGAACGCACCGAGAAACGACACTCGGTACGATGGCCCGATCAACAAGTAAAACAACACCATGCCCCACGCGAGGAATACTTGCACCTCAAACGGGTTTGTCAGCGGACAACGCCCAATCTGCATCCCGCGCTGGTACAGGAACACCGTGTGCAGGACAAATCCAAGGATCATCGTGAGGAGATTCCAGCGATGCAACTGCGCTGACGCGCTGCCGACCTGCACGCGGCGCATCGTCAGTACGACACTCGCCGCGTAGAACAACTGCGCCAGCCAGAGCAATTCCCGGTCATTCATCGTGGTGTCGTTTCCGTAGTGCTGCCATCCGTTTCAGCAGCGCGGGGTAACCGCGATGGAAAAACCGTTCAAGGTCGCGCCGCAACCTCTTGGCAAAAGCAGGGCTTGCCCCACCAGTCGAGATCGCCACCGTGACGCCACCACGATGAATCACTGAGGGGACGATGAAGTTGCCGGCGGATGGAGGAGCGATGCAGTTGACGAGCAGTCTGCGCCGTTTGGCCTCAGCGCAAACGCGACGATTGATCTCTTCGCGGTCGGTTGCCGCCACGACAAGACAGGCTCGGCGCAGATCGCCTGCGTGGTACGGACGTCGCGTCCAGCTAACGCGTTTGTCTTGTGCCCACTGTCGGATCGCGGCCGTGGCTTTGGGACTAATCGCAGTCACCACCGCGCCCGCAATCAGCAACATTCGGATTTTTCGCGTGGCCACCGGACCGCCGCCAATGACGACAACCTTCTGTTCCGTGAGATCGAGAAACAGTGGGTAACGCATGAAATTGGCGCCGGGGCGACGGCTGCGCCGCCCCGGCTTCGTACTTGGAGGGGCTGTAAGCCAGATTCTGTGTTCGATAGCCATTTATCTAATGCGACCGGTACCCACGGCTCCAATGACGCGGGCCGCGTCTCGCCGCCTATTTGGTCTTGCTCCCGATGGGGTTTGCCGTGCCTCCTCGATTGCTCTCGGAGCGGTGAGCTCTTACCTCGCCATTTCACCCTTACCCCGAGCACTTGCGCGCCCGAGGCGGTATGTTTTCTGTGGCACCGTCCGTCCCCCGGCCTTGTAACCGGAGTCCCCCACTTGCGTGGGGCATCGCGCCCTATGGAGTCTGGACTTTCCTCCCCGAGCGCGCTTGCGCGGCTCGGAGCGGCTATCCACCCTTCCAAACTCGGAAATCAAACAACATCAGTCGCCACACTCGTTGACGACGGTTACTCCGACTGCCAGTATAGAACGCGTCCGCAAAAGTCGCAACTGATCAGAGTGTTGGCATGCTTGGCGTTATGCATGATCTGTGGCGGCAAGTGCAGGTGGCAACCGCCACAGTTGCCATGCTGAACCGGCACAATCGCCATGTCGCCTTTACTCCTCAACAGCCGTTCGTATCGTGCGAGCGCGCTTGGATCGGCTTCCTGGGCGAGTTTTTCGCGCTCCGCCTGCAACTGTACCAACTCCCGTTCTATGTTCGCCGCGCGCTTCTTGAAATCCTGCTTTGCCGCCTCCGCTTTCGCCATCAAATCCTTGACCGCGACCTGCTCTTCCTTGATCGCGGCCTGAAATTGTTCAAATTGCTCCATGAACTCCAACTCGCGATCTTCCACCTGCACAATCTTCTCTTCTACCTTCGCAATCTCCTTCAGCAACGCCTGATACTCGGTATTCGATTTGATCTGGTTCAACTGTATCCGGTACTTAAGGATCTGCGCGCGGTTAGATTCCGCCTCGATTTCCAGTTTCTTGCGTTCTGACTCGAGGTGTTTCTGTTGCTGCCGCAATGAGTCCAAGTGCTGCGAGGTTTCGCTGAGCCGGTGGTCCACCGCCGCAATCTCGATAGGGATGCGCGCCTTCTCCGTCTTCAACTGCGCGATGCGGCGGTCCCGCTCTTGGATGATTAAAAGTTGTTCTAGAATCGCGAGCATGACGCGCTTTCGTGGGTGCGGAGTTTAGTGTCTGCCATCAAGCGGTGTCAACCCTCCGTACCCGTACACGTTTTGTCGTACCGCTCCGTCCCGCCAGCAGTTTGTCCACATATTTGCCAATGATGTCAGCCTCAAGATTCACCAGATCGCCTACACGCCGCGAGCACAGGTTGGTCACCTCGTGCGTGTGCGGAATGATCCAGACACGGAACCAATTCCGCCCCTGCGCAGCCACCGTCAGACTGATTCCATCTATGGCAATCGATCCTTTCTCGACTATGTACCGCATTGCCGCCGGTTGCGCGTCGACATCCAACATGTAATCTGATCCCCGTTTCTCGTAGCGGCGCACGCGACCTGTTCCATCCACATGACCCAGCACAAAATGACCGTCCAGCCCCGCATTCGCCCGCAGCGGCCGCTCCAAGTTCACCAGATCTCCCGGTTTGACAGCGCGAAAATTCGTGCGCTGCAGCGTCTCGTTAAGCACGTCAAACCGCAGCAAACCATTTCGCGCGCCAACGACCGTCAGGCACGTACCGTTAACCGCGATACTGTTGCCAACGCGCAACTTGCCGCCAAGTTTTCCCGGACGCACGGCGAATTCGGTGGATTTCGGCCCGGAACGAATGCTCTTCACCCGTCCAGTTCCCTCGACAATTCCTGTAAACATGGCGGTTCAAGCATAACCGAGTCGTCCGAGCGCTGTCGAGCATGCTCTTAAGCGAAGGTGCGATTCAAACAGGGCCGTGCGACGTTGACCCCTTTGCCCGATGCTGTTTCCCTTGCATGCCGTGCGCGATTGACCTAGCCAACCTGAATGTCTTGTGGAACCTCCAGAATCTGTTTGCCATGCCGGTGAGAGACCGACAGCAGGGATCATCACATTCTTCTTTTCTCGCGGGAACCTTCAAACACCGCCGTTGTCCCGTCAATCAGTCGCCAGTGGGCATCGCGTGTGAACCGCCACGCATTTCTCACCGCCGGCACGCCGTGGCCGATTACAGCGGGAACCGCCTTTCGTCCGCCAATAACCGCCGGCGCGTAGAAGAATACCGTCTTGTCCACCAGTCCTTCGTCGAACGCCGATCCCAGCAACTCCCCGCCGCCCTCTATCAATACGCTCGTCACTTCCAGCCGCCCCAACTCACGCATGGCTGTCCGCAAATCCACACGCCCGTTTTTTTGCTTAACAACCAAGACTTCGATGCCATGCGCTGCCAGATGTCGCCGCCAACCGGCGGAAGAGAGAGCCGTTGTCAGAACAAGGGTGCGCCTGCGATGTTCGTCCCGGAAAAGTTTTGCGCTTTTGGGAGCACGTCCTCGCGCGTCAACGACAACTCGAAGCGGCTGCCGCCCTCGCACGCCATGCCGCAACGTTAGCTGCGAATTGTCGCGGATGACCGTCCGCGCCCCGACCATGATTGCGTCAACTTGCGCGCGGAGCTTGTGGGCATACCGTCGCGCCACGCCACTGGTTATCCATTTTGAGTCGCCCGTGCGCGTTGCTATTCTGCCATCCAGGCTCATTGCTGCTTTTGCGATCACGAATGGCATACCTGTCACAATCCATTTATTGAATGGTTCGTTCAAGCGCGTCGCCTCCTGCGCGAACAAGCCTGATTCAACGTGGATTCCCGCGCGCCGCAGCAATTTCAACCCGCGCCCGCAATGCCGTGGATTCGGGTCCGTCGCGGCAACGACGACCCGTTTCACTCCCGCACCGATAATTGCATCTGTGCATGGCGGTGTCCGTCCGTGTGTGCAACACGGTTCCAACGTCACGTAAAACGTTGCATCACGGGTCACCCTTGTAATTATGGGAGCGGCATTCTTGCCTCGACTTGGTTTCAGAACTCCACAATCTATCAGCGCTTCGATCTCTGCATGCGGCCCGCCGGCCTTCTTGTGCCAACCTTTGCCGATGACGTGTCCATTCTTGACCAGGATCGCGCCAACTGCGGGATTCGGACTCGTCTTACCCAGTCCATGCCGTGCCAGCACCAGTGCACGCTGCATGAAACATTGGTCTTGAGCTGTGAACTTCATCGGCACCAGAATAAATATAGAATCGCTGCGAGGCAAGCTTGCCTCGCAGACGCTAGTCAGGGCCGCGACGGTGGAGCCCGAGTCGGCAGAGGAAAAAACGCGGTTCGCCCTCAGACGAGTTTGGCTGAGACGAGTTGGCTGATGGCTCGGTTGTCGGCCCGACCGGCCACCTTTGCCTGAACGGCCTTCATCACCTTGCCCATGTCGGCCTTTGTGGTGGCGCCGAGTTCGGCGATGGTCGCGCTGATGATCTGTTCAAGTTCCGTGCTCGAAAGCTCGGGGGGCAAATACGCCTTTAGCACGGTCAGTTCAGCAGTTTCTTTCGCCACTAGATCGCTACGGCCGCCTTTCTGGAATTCTTCGATGGCGTCCTGCCGCTGTTTGATCTGCTTCTTGATAACAATGATCGCGTCGGCATCGGAGAGCGTCTTTAATTTCTTCTCCATCATGGCGTACTGAATGGCCGATTTAAGCATGCGCAACGTCGAAAGCCGTGTCGTCTCTCTGGCGCGCAACGCTTCTTTCATATCGGCGTCTATCTTTATGGTGAGCATGGCGGCACAGTAGCGAGGGAAGGATAACGTGTCAATCTCCGCCGAAAGGCGGATCAGCCCACTGGCTCGATTCAACCTTTGATCACGCCGATGGGCCGCAGGCGCACAACTTTTCTGGCGATGCCGGCGTTCTGGCAGACATCCACCACGTCTTCCACGTCCTTGTAAGCCCACGGCGCTTCCTCCAGCGCGGTATCGTGACCTTGGGACATCATCACCACGCCGCGTTCGCGCATCAGCTGCTGGAGACCCTCAAAGCCGTGCTCTTTCTTCGCCCGCGCGCGACTCATCATCCGGCCTGCGCCGTGGCAAACCGTACCCCATGTTTGCTGCATGGCGCTGTCTGTGCCAACGAGCACGAACGAGTAACGTCCCATGTCACCGGGCACCAACACGGGTTGTCCGATAGGCCGGTAACGTTCCGGCAACGACGGATGCCCCGGCGGGAAAGCCCGTGTCGCCCCTTTGCGGTGGACGCAGAGCACTTTGTCGCGGTTGCCGATCTTGTGGCGTTCAAGTTTGGCAATGTTGTGGGGCACGTCATAGATCAGTTCCATGCCGAGCGCACGCGGCGAGATGTGGAGCGCATGGAAAAACGCCTTTTCCGTCTTCGCCATAAGAACTTGACGGTTGGCGAACGCGTAGTTTGCGGCACAACGCATGGCGGCAAGGTACTCTTGGCCTTCTGGCGACTGCACTGGCGCGCAGACAAGCTGGCGGTCGGGCAAATTGATGCCATACTTCGCCGGCGCGTTCCGCAATGCCTTGATGTAATCATCGCAAATCTGGTAACCGAACCCGCGCGATCCGCAATGGATCATGACTGTGATTTGCTCCTTGAACAAACCCATCGTCTCAGCCGCCTGTTCATCAAAGATCTCGTCCACGACCTGCACTTCAAGAAAGTGATTGCCGCTGCCAAGCGAACCGAGCTGACCTTTGCCGCGTTCCAGCGCCCGCGCAGTAATGTTCGACGACTCAGCCTCAGTCATCTGCCCGCGTTCCTCGATGTAATCGAGGTCTTCGGCTTGGCCAAACCCGTGTGCAACAGCCCACGGTGCCCCTTCCTGCGCGCAGCGGCGTTCATCATCGAGCGACAAACGCAAATCGCTGCCGTGACCGAGACCGCAGGGAATATCCCGAAACAATTGTGCAACGAGGTCGCGGATGCGCGACGCGACTTCCTCTTGTTTCAGGCTGGTGCGTATCAGCCGAACGCCGCAATTGATGTCGTATCCGACACCGCCGGGGGAGATCACGCCACCATCTTCAGGATCGGTTGCCGCGCAGCCGCCGATTGGGAAACCATAACCCCAGTGAATATCGGGCATGGCCAGCGAAAAACCTTGGATGCCCGGCAGAGTGGCGACATTGGCGACCTGCTCGAGTGCATTGTCGCCCACGACGTGCTCAAGCATTTTTTCCGTGGCATAGATTCGGCCCGGCACGCGCATGCCAGACTTGTAACTGACAGGCAGTTCCCAAAGCGTGTCGGTAATCTTTTCCAGCGGATTCACAGGCACAATCTAGCCGTCTTGGACCGCATGCGCAAGATGACCCAGACGCGCCACTTCGCCAGCGGTGTGGTGGCAACAAGGAGATATTGCCAAGGGCGAGGGAATCCGATACAAGACGAGTCGGAGAAACGCTATGTGGAAGAAACTGTTACCGCAGGAATACCTTTTTTTCGAACTGTTTGACGAAGCAGCTGATTACGCCGTTGAAGCAGCAAAACTGCTGCTGCAGATGATGGAGCGCTACGGCGACGCCGATCTATTGGCGCGCGAGATTGAGGCCGTTGAGCACGCCTGCGACGAGGTGACGCACAAGACGATGGATCGGCTCAATAAATCGTTTATCACCCCAATCGACCGAGAAGATATTCATGCGTTTATCGTCAAGTTGGACGATGTGGTGGATTTGATTCAGGCGGCGGCAAACCGCCTTGCGTTCTTCAAGATCGACAAGCCTACGCCGCACGCCATGAATCTCGCCAAACAAGTCTTGCGCGGTTGCGAGAAATTGAAGGATGCCGTGCAGGGGATGCACAGTTCCGAGCACTACGAGACGGTTATGCGCGACTGCATTGCCATCAACGAGGTTGAAAATGCGGCCGATGACATTCTTCGCGATGCACTGGCGCATTTGTTCGCCACCGAGAAAGACCCGATCAAGGTCATTAAATGGAAAGATATCTATGAGACGCTTGAACGGGTCACGGACAGTTGCGAAGACGTAGCAAATGTCATGCAAGACATCATCGTCAAAATGACCTGACATGGCAGCGTTTCTCCACGATCTAGCACAGATCTTTCAGCACCCGTATGTCGCTGTGATTTTCTTGGCGGCGCTGGCCTTCGACTACGTCAACGGCTTCCATGACGCCGCCAACTCCATCGCCACCGTCGTCGGGACGCGGGTCTTGCGTCCATTTCAGGCAGTCTGCTGGGCGGCGTGGTGGAACTTTGCCGCAGCGTGGTTCTTCGGCTTATACGTGGCCAACACAGTTGCCACGTGGGTGCATCCAGAGTTCGTGACCGTGGACGTGATTTTTGCTGGCCTGGTCGGCGCGATCATTTGGGACTTGATCACTTGGTTTATTGGATTGCCGACGAGTTCATCTCACGCCCTGCTGGGCGGATTCGGCGGCGCAGCCATCGCTTATGCCGGAACCTGGAGTGGCGTCCTGCACACGGCAAAGGTTGTTGTAACCGTGCAGTTTATCGTTCTCGCGCCGTTGATCGGCTTGGGGCTCGGGTTGCTTTTCATGACTCTGCTTTTGTGGGCGTTGCGGAGGGTCGCGCCCATCAAAGTGGACCGCTCATTCCGCGTGGTTCAGTTGGGCTCCGCTGCGGCCTATAGCCTGGGGCATGGGGCCAATGATGCGCAGAAGACCATGGGCATCATCGCCGCATTGCTGTACGCCAGCATCTGGCAAAAAGACCAGGCGGCATTCGCGGCTGGCAAGATGCAGTTTCCGTTCTGGATTGTTTTGGCGTGTCAATTGGCCATCGCGTTGGGCACTCTGGCGGGTGGCTGGCGCATCGTGAAGACGATGGGCTTAAAGATCACCAAGCTGCATCCTCACAGCGGGGTGTGCGCGGAAACCGCAGCAGCGATATCGCTCTTCACGTCATCTGCGCTGGGCATTCCTGTCAGCACCACACACGTCATCACCGGTGCGATTGTCGGCGTCGGCTCCGTGCAACGGATGTCCGCCGTACGTTGGGGCGTGGCGCGCAGCGTCATATGGGCATGGGTGCTGACGATACCGTGCTCCGGACTTGTTGCTGTGTGTGTATTCTGGGTAATCAGCGCAATCCGCGCGCTGGCCGGCTAATCGTGGTGATGCCGAATGTCGCGTCCCTTCACAGACGCGTGACGGCTCCAGAATAGGAAGGTTACGATTCGGTGACAGCAGGCCGTCCCGCTGCGCTTACAATCGAAAGGCGTGCGGGAGTAGCTCAGAGAGTTGATGGAGCCAGACGCGGCGCGGGCGGCGTGAATCGACGCAAATCACAAGGCAATCGCCAAACTCAGCCAATACCTGCCGGCACGCACCACAGGGAGTGGGTTGCGCGCTCGGCGCGGCAATGGCGATGGCCCGAAACCGGCAGTGGCCATTGCTGACCGCTTTGCCGACAGCGATGCGTTCGGCGCAAATTGTGAGGCCGTAACTGGCATTCTCGACGTTGACGCCGGTATAGATCTTGCCGCTGGCGGTCAGCAGCGCGGCGCCGACCCGGAACCGGGAGTAGGGGGCATGCGCATGGCGTCGTGCCGCCAGAGCAGCGGCGATCAACCGTCGCAGGGTGACAGGGGCAAGATTCATAGGGTGCTGATGAATTCCGCCAGCAGTTTGGACAATTTCTCCTGTGCGGCCGCAGCCACTTCCAAGACTTCGTCATGCGACAGTTTCTTGCCGCTGATACCGGCGGCCAGGTTGGTGATGCACGAAATGCCCGCAACCTCGATGTTGTGATATCGCGCGACGATGACCTCAGGTACAGTGCTCATGCCAACGGCATCGGCGCCGATCCATGCGAACGCCTTGACCTCCGCCGGCGTTTCGTAGACCGGGCCAATTGTGGCCAGATAGACGCCACGCCAAATGGACATGTGCAGTTTCTCGGCGGCATTGTCCAGTTTCTCCCGCAACCGTGGGGAATAGGCTTGTGACATGTCGAGGAACTTTATGCCGCCATTCTCGCCCAGACCACCGAGTAATGGGTTGGTACCCATGAAATTGATTTGGTCTTCGATGATCATCAGGTCGCCGGGCTTGTACTGCGGATTGATGCCCCCCGCGGCGTTGGTGACGATCAATATCTTGATGCCGAGGGCGTCCACGACATTAATCGGGTAGGTGACCTCCGCCAAGGTGCGCCCTTCGTACAAATGAATGCGCCCCATCAGGATCGCCACCTTCTTCCCCGCCAACTCCCCGAACGACATCTGTGCCTCATGACCCGGTATGGATGGTTTGGGAAAACCGGGAATGTCACCGTATGCGATCTTGACCGGATTGGCCAGCGCCTTGGCGATATCACTCAAACCCGATCCGGTAATGAGTGCGACCTCTGGTTTGAACCCCGCCAGCTTCGACTCCAAGAATTCCCTGGCTTCCTTGATATTAGGTATCATCGTGTAAATTCCTTAGACAATGCGCTCGCCGATTAATGGTGACTGCTGGACAACGGGTTTCTCAGCAATGGTGTAAGCCGATTGCACCAGTGCCTCCGCCTCAGGGTTGGCATCATTGTAATGCATGACCATCAATGGTTCGCCGGCGTTCACGGCCTCGCCGATTTTCTTCGGCGCGGTGAAGCCGACAGTGGGGTCAACCGAATCGCTCACCGCTTTCCGGCCGCCGCCCATCGCGATGACGGCGTAGCCGATCTGATCGCACGCGATAGCCTGCACGTAACCGGACGCTCTTGCGACGATGGGCTTGCGGTTGCGCGCTGCCGGCAACCGGCTGATGTCCTCGCACACCCGCGCATCACCACCTTGCGCCGCGATCATTTCCTCAAATTTCCTCAACGCCTCGCCGTTCGTGAGCTTCTTTTGCAGCATTCCTTTCGCCGCTGCAACATTTTTCGCCACGCCAGCCATCTCGAGTAACTCCGCAGACAATGCCAGCGTGACATCCAGTAGATCGTCGGCACGAGCTTCACCCCGCAGCAGTTCTATGCACTCACGCACCTCGAGCGCGTTGCCGATGTTTTGTCCCAGTGGTTGGTTCATGTCCGTTTGCAGGGCGCGCACGTGTTTGCCGTAACGCTTGCCGACTTCCACCATGGCTTGCGCCAACTCCAGCGAAGTTTCGCGGGTGCGCATGAACGCGCCGCTGCCCCATTTCACGTCGAGCACCAACCCATCCACGTTCTCGGCGAGTTTCTTGCTCATGATGCTCGCGACGATGAGCGGCAGGCAGACCACCGTGGCCGTCACGTCGCGCAGCGCGTAAAGCTTTTTGTCCGCCGGCGCAATTTCCGGCGTTGTACCGATCATGCAACACCCGACTTTGTCGGTAACGCGCTGAAACTCGTCTAGGGAAAGATTTGTGCGAAAGCCGGCGATGCTTTCCAGTTTGTCGAGCGTGCCACCGGTTGGGCCAAGGCCGCGCCCGGAGATCATCGGCACGCGTACGCCGCACGCGGCGACCAATGGCGCAATGATAAGCGAGGTCTTGTCGCCAATACCGCCGGTGCTGTGTTTGTCAGCGTAGAAGACGCCGGGATGACGCGCCCATTTGACAACCTGGCCACTATCGATCATTGCGCGGGTCAGCCACATCGTCTCATCGAAGTTCATTCCTCGCCAACAGATGGCCATTGCCAATGCGGCCATTTGGTAATCGGGGATTTCACCGCGGGCAAAACCTAGAATGAAGAAGCGGATATCTTCCTCACCCATCGGATGGCCATCGCGTTTCTGCTGGATGATCTGTCCTGGCAACACGCCGTGACTATAATAAAGGGCGTCGAGACGGGAAAGCAAAAAGGAGGGAGTCGCGGAGCTTTTCTTTCGTTGTGGAGCGAGATGCTCCGGAACTACGAGCAGCCCATGGAATTGCCGCAGTTGAGGCACTTGTAGCAGGCCCCGTTGCGGACGGTGATGGCGCCACAGATGTCGCAGACAGGCGCATCCTGCATAAAATGCTGCACAGTGCGACTGAGCTGTTGGACCGGCGTCGCAGCTTTATCAACAGGATTGCTCGGGACCGGAGCCGGCCACGACCGTGGGTCGCCGGTTTGTTCCAATTCTTTTACGGGATGATTGACCACTTTGTGTTCTTGTTCCGCCACGTCCTTCAACGGCAGTTCCGGTTGGCGGGCATTGGGCAAGTTGGCCTCGCGATAGCCGGGAATGAATTCGCAACCAAGCCAGCGAAACAAATAATCGGTGATCGACTTCGCAATCGGAATGTCGGGGTTCTTCGTGAACCCGCTCGGCTCAAACCGCTGGTGCGTGAACTTGTTGACGAGCGTCTCCAACGGCACGCCATACTGCAAGGTGAGACTGACCAACGTGCCGATGGTGTCCATCAGACCGCCGATGGTAGAACCTTCCTTGGCCATCGTGATGAAGAGTTCGCCCGGTGAGCCGTCCTCAAACAGGCCGACGGTGATATAACCTTCGTGGCCGACAATATCAAACTTATGGGTAATGGCGCGACGCGTGTCGGGCAGCCGATGCCGCACGGGCATGGCCGACCGTTCGCGCAACTGTTTAATCTCTGCTTCCAGTTCGAGTACCCGTTTCTTGATGTCCTCGTTTTCCTTGCGGAGCGATTCGCCATCGGCCATGGCCTGCGCGCCGCCGTTCTTCGACGTGTTGAGCGGTTGCGACCGCTTCGAGCCATCGCGGTAAATGGCCACGGCTTTGAGGCCAAGTCTCCAGCCCTCGACGTACGTGTTCATGATGTCCTCGACGGTGGACTCTTGCGGCATGTTCACTGTCTTGGAGATCGCGCCGCTAAGGAACGGTTGTGCGGCGGCCATCATCTTTAGGTGCGCCATGTAATGTATGCTGCGTTTGCCCTTGGCGGGCTTAAACGCGCAATCGAACACGGGCAGATGCTTCTCTTTCAGGTGCGGCGCGCCCTCTATCATATCGTTTTCATCGACATACTTCACGATGTCGGCAATCTGCTGCTTGCTGTATCCCAACTTTCTCAATGCCATTGGCACGGTGCGGTTGACGATCTTCAGCATGCCGCCGCCAGCGAGCAGCTTGTATTTCACCAGCGCAATGTCGGGTTCAACGCCAGTGGTGTCGCAATCCATCATGAACGCGATGGTACCCGTGGGTGCCAGGACTGTGACCTGGGCGTTGCGATATCCGAACCGCCGTCCTAGTTCGACTGCCGTATCCCCACAGCGTTGTCCCGCCTCGCGCAGATAACTAGGACAACCCGGATTAATCCGTTTGATCGCGTCACGGTGCATCTCGATGACCCGCAACATCGGTTCGCGGTTTCTGGCGAATCCGTCAAACACACCGAGCCGCTCAGCCATGCGCGCAGATTGCGTGTAGGTGTGCAGGTGCATGATCGCCGTAAGGGCGCCCGCCATCGCGCGACCTTCATCGCCGTCGTAGGGTAATCCCAACGCCATGATGAGGGAGCCGAGGTTGGTGTATCCCAGACCCAATGGACGGAACTTGTGGCTGTTGGCCGCGATCGTTTCCGTCGGGTAACTGGAGTTGTCCACGAGGATTTCCTGCGCCACGATGAAAATCTCCACAGCCGCTTTGAGCCGTTCGATATCGATGGTGCCATCGTTGCGGAGGAACTTTATCAGGTTCAGCGACGCCAAGTTACAGGCGCTGTTGTCGAGAAACATGTACTCGCTGCAGGGATTGCTGGAATTGATCGGCGCCGTGTTCTTGCAGGTGTGCCAGCGCTGGATCGTGTCCTCGTATTGGACGCCTGGATCGCCACACGTCCAAGTGCCTTCGGCTATGCCGCGCATCAGGTCGCGCGCCTTGTACATGGGGCCGGGCTGATTCGGGTTGGTTACCCAATGCGTATGCCAGTCGCGGTCATCGAGCACTGCCCGCATGAAATCGTCAGTCACACGGACCGCGAGGTTTGCGTTCTGGAACAGCACCGACCCGTATGCCTCGCCATTGAAATTGCCGGAATAGCCCAGTTCGATCAGCGACCACGCCTTTTTCTCTTCGTTGAGTTTGGCCTCGATGAATTCCTTGATGTCGGGGTGCCAAACTTTCAGGGTGTTCATCTTTGCCGCGCGACGGGTTTTGCCCCCGGATTTGACGACGCTGGCGATCGCGTCGTACACCTTCAGGAACGACATCGGCCCACTGGGCCGTCCGCCGCCGCCGAGTTTTTCGCACGAACTGCGAAGCGTGGAAAGATCGGTGCCGGTCCCGCTGCCGTACTTGAACAACATGGCTTCGCTTCGAGCAAGTTCCATGATGTTTTCCATGGTGTCGCCCACCGACTGGATGAAGCAGGCCGAACACTGCGGATGTTCATACTGCGACGGCGAACGCTTGATCGTCTTGGTTGCACGGTCAAAGTGATAGTGGCTTGCGCCGCCGCCGTTGCCGGCGTTGTACAGGTGGTACAACCCACAATTGAACCACACAGGCGAATTAAACGAACCATATTGGTTGATGCAGAGCCATGTGAGCTCATCATAGAAGGCTTCGGCATCCTTGTTGCCGGCGAAATAGCCCTGCGCTCTTCCCCAGTCGGAAATCGTGCGCGTAACGCGGTGGATCAGCTGCCGCGCACTCCGCTCCCGTTCCGGTTTGCCAAGTTCACCGTAGAAATATTTTGAGGCGACAACGTTGGTGGCCAGGACCGACCAGCCCTTCGGTACTTCCACGTCTTCCTGACGGAAAAGCACTTTACCCGTGTTGTCGGTGATCTCCGCGGTGTGTCGTACCCACTCGATCTCGTCAAACGGACTAATGCCCACTTTGCTGAAAACCCGTGGCACGACCAGGCCGGTTTTTCGCGCTGGCGCTCCGTGCGCGTGGCGCTTCGCCGTCTTTCCCGGATTTCCAATTGGTTGCGCCGCAGACACGACTCCCTGGCGAGCGACTTTGGATTTGACCGACGATTCCGCCCCCACTCCCTGCTTCAAACGGATCATCTTATTCTCCTCGCGAAGTTGTACTAAAAGAAATTGTGTAAAACCGGGGCTGGCACATACTCATTGGCATTCCCCAACCCCCACGAATTTTGTGATCGAAAGCCTAGGACACTATATATCGTGTTTCAAGTTAAAAATCACCGCCTGCTCTGGTTGGCGCGATTCTGCCACATCATTGTGACATTTTCCTGCGGTGTTGCCGGCATTCAAAAACCACAGGGCAACCATCGAACCCCCAAGCCGCGCGAATTCGTGCAATCAGGTATCGCTCATAGCGCGGCGTAAGATATCTTGCATCGTTGACAAACAGAGTGAACGTCGGCGGATGCACATCTTTCTGGAAGGCGTAGTACACCTTGAACCGTTTCCCGCTCACCATCGGGGGCGGAGAAGCGTCAAACGTTCGTCCAATCAACCGGTTCAGTTGCGGCGTATCAACGCGCCGGGCCATCTCCTGTTCGATCCGTCCCAGTAACTCAAACAATTCGCCCAGCCCAAGACCCGTCTTGGCCGACGCGAACAATACCGGCGCCCAGCCCGCAAAAAACAGCTCGCGTCGTAGCGCCTCCGTATACTCTTCGCGAAATGATTGCTTATTTGCCGCACCTCTGTTTTGTTTTTTGTTGATTGTTTTCTGTTCTTCGCCGGCGGCGAGGTCCCATTTATTAACAAGTATCATGCACCCGCATTTCGCCTTGTCGATCTGTCCCGCGATGCGTTTGTCCTGTTTGGTCACGCCAGCCACAGCATCGAGAACCAGCACGGCAATATCGCATTCCCGAATGCTGCGCTCGGCGCGCATCAGACCGAATTGATCCACAGAAGAATGGATCTTACGCCGGTGCCGTAACCCCGCCGTATCCACCAGCACGTACGATTTCACCGTGTCACCCTGCCGCAACGTGAAAGGCACGTCCACCGAATCCCGTGTCGTGCCTGCAATATCGCTGACAATCGTGCGGTCGTCCTTCAAGATCGCGTTGATGAGCGCGGATTTCCCGGTATTTGGACGGCCAACGATAGCGATACGCGGGGCCGGAACGGTTTCGGTGGATGATAGCTTTGCGAAACCGGCTGTGACGGCGTCCAGCAACTCCGGGACGCCGTCGGCATGAGCTGCAGAGATCGAAAACATCTGCTCAAATCCAAGCGCTGAGAATTCGACCGCGCCGGTCGCGCGGGCCCGATTGTCAATCTTGTTGACCGCGAGGAAAACCGGTTTGCCGCTGGCGCGCAATTTCTGCGCAATTTCCTGATCCAGCGGCGTCACACCCTCCATCACGTCCACGACCAGTACGATGGCACTGGCCATTTCTATGGCAACCTCGGCTTGACGTTGCGTCGCCGCAGCCAGCACATCACCGGTCTTCTCGTTATCCATGAACGCGATGCCGCCGGTGTCCACCACATCAAACGTTTTGTCGCGCCAGTGGGCCGGCGCGCTGATGCGGTCGCGTGTGATGCCGGCCTCGTGATGCACGATGGCAATGCGCCGGCCAATGACGCGATTGAACAGCGTGCTCTTGCCGACGTTGGGACGCCCAACTATCGCCAGGATATTCTGTCCAAAATTGCTCATAAAATGGGCGCGACGCGAATCAAGCCCCACATGCTTGACCCGCGCCGCTCTCCACGGGAAACTATAACGAGCTTGGTGGGCGGCGTCCAGTCTTTGCTCGACTGCCTGGCGCTTTTAAAACCGGGCGTGGCAGGCGATTTGCAGGTAGGGCGCTTCGTGGTTGCGGATCGTCATGTCCTGGTCGAAGAAATCGAACCGCCGGTGAAGCATGTACCCGCAACTGGCTTCCAAGGTAAGACTGGGCATTACCTTCCACGAACAGCCGGGGCCGGCGCGTATGGCTAAGTAGTCCAAGGTGGCGTGATCCAACCTTGGCACGCCATGGTCGCTGCCAAAACGGTCGCCCACCACGAAGGTTCCCGACTCGACACTCGCTCCAAGATAAAGTTGGAATCGGTCATTCACGTCGTATTCCAGCCGTGGGTTGGGGAATACCAGGTTCAGCGTCCATTCATCGGCGAATTTCCAACGGACACCCGGTGCCGGCAGAACGGGAAAGTGACTTCGCAAATCCACACGCAAGCCAAAGAACCATTGGAGATCGGCGTCGGCCAGATAAGCTGCGCCCAGGACAAACGGCGCGTTGAAATCGCGGAAATCCGAGTTTTCGAAGTCGCTGTACATCCCCGGCTCGATTTCCGCACGGAGGAGCCATTGATCGCCAAGCTGGTAGTCGCAGCCGATCACCGCACTGGCTTGTTGCAGCACATCGGGCACGGGTGCATGGTTGGGCACGCCGAACGAAAACCGCTGCCATTCAACGCCAAACCGGAGCAGCAAGTCCTTCGTGACCTGCGGCGAGAAGACGTATTTGACATCCGCGCTGTGCTCGTTGATGGAGCCAACGTGCGGGCCAGCGCCGCGCGTGGCCGCACTGCCGGCATATGTATATTGAACATCGAGTTCCTCCGATACTGACATCGAACTGCCCGCCGCGGCCACCACGTGCGGCGTCAGCAACCCCGCGAGTGCCAGCACCAATCCCAAGCTCTTTTTCATATAACCCCCCCCGATGTTTGAGGGCGTACTCATTATTTAGCCTTCAAGTCATCTTGCATATAGCGGATTTCCTTCTTGATCTCAGCCAGCATAATTGCGCCATATGCGAGGCGTTCGGTTCCTTTGGTGAACCTCAGCGTGGGCGCCGACAGTAGATCATCGCGCCACACCAATGATCCCGACCTGTGGCCGACGCGAATTGGCCAGATTTCGTAAAGCGTCACCGAGGTGTAGTAGTTGCCACTGACGTAATACTCCATGTCCACCACTTGGAAATGATCATTCACCGCGAGTTGATAGGCAACGCCAAGGCTCAACGTGGCGTGGTGATCAGCGTCGAACAGGCTCCAATAATAAAATGGCGCAAGTGCTGCGATGTCGCTGGTGCTGCCAAAAAAGCCGATCCGCTGCAGAATCGGACGGAATTCGTAAGTGATCGGGGGTTGCTCGGCCAGCATCGCGCGCAGTTGCGCCACCGGCAACACAGCTTCCTCCGCGGTTTCGTACGGTGGCACGCCATTGAGTGCCTGACGTTGGAAAGAGGCCGCGCGAGCAAACAGCAATTTGACCCAGCAGGAGGCAACCCTGTTCGGGTCGGAGTTTTTGCCGACGCAACCTGCCAGTTCCCGCGCCTCGGCTCGGGAGATATTGAGTTCCGACTTATCCGGGGTGCTAGCCAGCGTTTGATCAACTAGCCACCGGATCGAGTGTTGGTTGGATTTGAAGCTCAGCCGCTGGAAATCGCCGGGTTCGCACGGGTTATGCAGCGGCTTGAACGCGTGAACCTTCAGTGCTTCATGCGGTGACCCGTCCCAGATCTGGAGACGATGGGCAGTTTCTTCCGCCGAAGTCGGCACGGCAAAACAAGTCTCGGTGGTGATTCCGTTTGGAAAATTCATCAACGAATCGCGTTCGCCAAGGACCTCGCCGTCGAGCATTCTACGAAGATCGATTTGCGAGATACCGCTGAACCGTTTCAAGCTCTCCAACGGATCAGTTCCCTGCGCGTGCGCCGTAGAAACCACGACACTGCAACACACGACACCCAGCCCCAACGCAATTCGCTTCATGAGCTGTAACCTCTGCGGGAAACAGCAGTCAAAATCAACGCAAATCTTGCAGAGATTCACCCCGTTTCACAGGGCGCAAAGACGCAAAGCAATGGCTGCGGTTCCACCATGCCAACGACATGTAATTAGAACTTCTCACGGTGAAGGACTTCAGCAAGGGGACGTTTGGGCGGCATCGACGGAGACTCGGCCGCGTGCCCGATAGCGACCAGACCGATAAGCTTGAACTCGGCCGGCACGCCGAGCAGGTGGGCAATTTGTGGCGCGTACGGTTTCTTGTCACCCGCAACCCAGCAGGAGCCAAGTCCATGCGCCCGTGCGGCCAACAGAATATTCTGAATCGCTGCGCTACCATCCTCAAGATAGTACTTGGTGTCACGGCAAAAGACGACAAGGCACACCGGCGCGTCAGCGATGAATTGTCCCTTAACCGCAATGCCCGCTATTGCCCGGCGCGTCTCAGCATTCGTGACGACAACGAACTCCCACGGCTGGACGTTGCGCGCCGTGGCAGCAAGCCGCGCGCAATCCACGATGTCTTCCACGATGGCGGCCGGGACGAGTTTTGATTCATATGTGCGCACGCTGCGGCGCGTTTTCATAGCTTCCAAGGCGTTCATAAGTTTTTCCTTTCCACAACCTGCGGTTTTTATCTCAACTTTCGTGATCGCGTAGCGCCCGGATGCGGTCGCGCAACTCTGCAGCGCGTTCAAATTTTTCTGCTTCAACGGCCCTGCTCAGTTCGCGCTCCAGTTGTTCCTGTTCGCTTAACGGACGGTTCTTCTCAATATTCACTGCCATTTCGCGGAGTGATTCCAGTGACCGGTCGCGCTCAACTTCGTACGCCTGATTGTCCAGTTCTGGCAATGCCTCGATCTGCGCTATGGTCTCGCGCAGGATCGACAGAGCACGGTCGTGGGCGCGGGCTTCGATTTCGAGCATGGCGCGCGCGGCCGCGTTCATGCGCAGGACGTACGGGCGCCATTGCTCCAACTGCAGCCGGTCTTCCTTTCTTCGCGCATACCGGTGAACGAACTCGAACAGTTCCAAATTACGCGCAGTGTCGCGGACCGTGCGCGCCCAATCTTGGACTTGAAATAGGTGCAGGTACCGGTAGTAGTACAGCGCGCCTTCCTCGAACAGTTCGGTACATTCCTCGGCGCCAAGGCGGAAGGACACTTTTGGACCCTCAGCCTGCCCCGAAATGCTTTTCGGGGCCTGCATGGCGGTAAGGCGGGCGCGCTGGAAATCCAGCGCCGATTCCATGTTGTGCGGGTGTTGGCCATCGGGTCGTCCGTCCAATTCATACTGCTCGATGCCGAGCGGTGTGCGTACCTGCATGATGGCGCGGCCGTCTGCGCCGTGTGCCACACGCACGGCGTTCCCGGGATCATATGGCCAACTGGCCAGCAGTGCTCGAAGGTCGGGATTGTCGCTCTTCATGAAAACTCAATATCAACTTGCCAAGACCACAGGAACTTTGCAACTTCCATCCGCACAGGCCAGGAAGCCCACCGTTCGCCTGCTCCATCTCCGCAGATATTCGACGCGAACCTTGACCGACCCAAGGCGTTCGCTTATAAGATGTAGTGCGAGGTTGTTTTTAGGCCGATGTAGCTCAGCTGGCCCGCCCGCGATGCAGTCGGGGTAGAGCAACTCCGAAAGCGATGATTGCTTTTGGAGCAGGGTCGCCGGGATAATTGATAAATTAAAGCCAACGTAGCTCAGCTGGTAGAGCAGCGGTTTCGTAAACCGCAGGTCGTCGGTTCAATTCCGACCGTTGGCTCCAGTTTTTTGAATATGACTCGGGTCGTCAGTGGAATGATGGATCGAGTCTGATTTGGTCGTGCTAGGCGGGGAGGTAGCGGTTCCCTATAACCAGCAACCCGCTCCAGCTGGGCCGAATTCCCCGTACAGGCGGTGACGTGGGAGCGCACTTCGTGGTGCGGCATTGAAGGCCGGGTCCGATGCAATGGTTGCTTGCGAACCCCGCCAGGGTCGGAAGACAGCAACGGTAAGCTCGATGTTCCATGTGCCGTCGGGACGCCTGACTGGAGCTTAAGCCGCGATGGGCAAACCGACGCCGCCAGTCGAAGCGGGGTGCACGACCATTTTTTCGGCAATTGGTGATTGGAGACCGAACCAACCAGTCGCCAGTCATCAGTGACTGACTTATGGCACAGCAGCAATATCAAGTTCTAGCCCGCAAATGGCGGCCACAGCAATTCGATGAAGTGGTGGGACAGGAGCATGTCACCACCACGCTGAAGAATGCCGTTGAACAAGACCGGCTTGCCCACGCCTACCTGTTCGTCGGCCCACGCGGCACCGGCAAGACATCCATCGCACGCATCTTCGCCAAGGCGATGAACTGCGTGAAAGGCCCGACCGTCAAACCCTGCGACAAATGCGACAACTGTCGTGAAATCGCCGAAGGCCGGTCCCTCGACGTGCTGGAAATCGATGGCGCAAGTAACAACGGCGTCGAACAGGTGCGCGAATTGCGCGACACGGTGCGCTACGCCCCCGCGCGCGGCAAATTCAAAATCTACATCATCGACGAAGTCCACATGCTCACCAAGGAGGCATTCAACGCCCTCCTGAAGACGCTGGAGGAACCACCGTCGCACATGAAGTTCCTGTTCGCCACCACCGAACCTCAAAAGGTGTTGGCGACAATCCTTTCGCGCTGTCAACGATTTGATCTGCGCAGGATCCCGGCGAGCCTGATTGTCAAGCGCCTCAAGGATATGGCCAGGGACGAGAAGGTGAAGATTGATGCCGCGGCGTTGTTTGCCATCGCTCGCGGCGCCGAAGGCGGACTCCGCGATGCGGAAAGCGCGCTTGACCAGCTCATCGCGTTTTGCGGCGATGATATTGCCGAAAAGGACGTGCTCGCCGTGTTTGGCCTCGTCGCCCACAAGCAACTTGCGACACTGACCGACGCGATCATCGACGGCGAAACGAATACAGCGCTCAAAGTACTCAAGGAACTTGACGAGGCCGGCAAAGATTTGCAGCGGCTGCT
The DNA here is from genome assembly GCA_903825695.1 of uncultured Verrucomicrobiota bacterium. GTDB lineage: Bacteria > Verrucomicrobiota > Verrucomicrobiia > Palsa-1439 > Palsa-1439 > CAIKBP01. Next base: position 6,376 of record CAIKBP010000104.1, on the reverse strand, counting down.
GGCCGAACTGCTCGACCATTTCCGCAACCTGCTCGTCATCACGCTCACCCCGAAAGATTCAAAACAAGATGAGTCTACAGAGGTATGGGGCGAATTGCCCGAAACCGAACTGGATTTGCTCAAGGCGCAGGCACAACGAATCGACTCCGATGCCGTGCTGCGGGTCATCGATGCGCTGGCTGCGGCGGAAGGTAAACTGCGGTATGCGCTTTCGAAACGGATTCTGTTCGAGATTGCGGTGGTCAAAGCCATTAAGGCGCGCGAAGCGGTCAGCCTCGACGCCTTGCTGAAGAAACTCAACGAGTTGAAAGGTGGGCTTGGCGGCAGCGACCCTTCCGGACCCGCGCCCGCCGCGAACCACACAGATCAAAGACATTTGGGTGGGAATCCCGCCACCACGACCCCCGCTATTCCCGCGGCTTCTTTGGACGATGCTTGGAACTATGCCGTGGAACATCTCGGTAAGGTCACGCCGCTGGCGAAGACATATCTGATCGGCGCCAGACCGTTGCAGATGAAAGGCGACGTGGTCGTGATTGGATTCGATCCAGAGTTTGCGGACTATCGCGAGTTCGTGGACACCGGGCGCAATCGGGAGCTGCTCCAAAGCAGATTGAGTGAGAAACTGCGAATGAACATCTCGCTGAGGTTTGAAGTTGCAGACGGCGCAGCGGAACCGTCGGCACCGAAAGCGGGTAGGGGGACTGCTGACGCGCCACCCAAACCGGCGGCCAACGGCCACGCGACTGCGGGGTCGGACAAAAACCTCGGCGAGTTCCACAACGATCCGCTGATCAAGAAGGCGCTGGAGATTTTCAAGGGAACAATCGTCGAAGTCAGGAAGTGAGAACATACAATGGCGGGACTTGGTAAGCTGTTGAAGCAGGCGCAGAAGGTGCAGGAGGACATGCAGCGCGTTCAGGAGGAATTGGCCAAGCGCGAGGTCGAAGGCACCGCCGGAGGCGGCGCGGTCAAGGCCGTTGCGCATTGCGACGGCAAGATCGTCTCGATCAAGATAGATCCGAAAGTCGTTGATCCGAAAGACGTGGAGATGCTTGAGGATCTCGTGCTCGGCGCCGTCAGTAATGCCCTGGAAGTTGCCAAGAAGACGCAGGAGGACGAGATGGGCAAACTCACGTCCGGCATTAACATCCCCGGCTTTGGGATGTAAAAGACGTCGGTGATCTCGATATGGATTATCCCCGGCCAGTTCAGAATTTGATTGCGCAATTATCGCGGCTGCCCGGGATCGGTAAACGAGGGGCGGAGCGCATTGCGTTGCACCTGTTAAAAGCGGACGATGACGCCAACAATCAGTTGGCGCAGGCGATTCGCGATGCGAAATCGAGAATCCGCAATTGCTCTCGTTGCGGCGGCTACACCGAACAAGACCCGTGCGAGATCTGCGCCGGCTCGCGCCGGGACCAGCGCGTTCTGTGCGTAGTCGAAGGACCGAACGACATCCTCACGCTCGAACGGACCGGGGCATTTCAGGGCGTGTATCACGCATTGATGGGCCGGATTTCTCCGCTGAATGAGGTCGGCCCGGAAAAACTGCGAATCGGCGCGTTGCTGGAGCGGGTCCGACGCGAAAAACCGAGTGAGATTATACTCGCGCTCGGCGCGGACGTGGAGAGCGAAGCCACGGCACACTATCTCGCCGAGCAACTCAAACCACTCGGCGCGCCGGTGAGTCGTATCGGACTCGGCTTGCCCGCCGGCAGTTCGTTGGAGTCGGCCGACGAAGTCACGTTGTCTCGCGCGTTGGAAGGACGCCGAAAGCTCTAGCGCTGAGACGGAAGAAATCCTGGGTTTCCGGTAATGAAAGTTCACGGCAAAGATTATCGCGCAGTATGGATGGAACGTCGCGATGTCATGGTCATCGACCAGACGCTGCTGCCGCACCGGTTCAAGTTACTCCGCCTTGGAAATCATCGTGAAACCGCGCGTGTCATAGCGGCCATGATCGTTCGCGGCGCCGGCACAATCGGCGCGACGGCGGGTTACGGCATGGCGCAGGCCGTGTTCGAAGCGCCGGCACGCGGATTCGACACGTACGTGGAGCAAGCCTGCCAACGCTTGCTGCGCACGCGTCCTACCGCTGTGGATCTGAAACACGCGGTTGATCGCGTCCGTGCTGTCGCTATGGAAAAGGATCGCGGCGCGGCCGTTGCGGAAGCAGAACGCATTGCCGACGAGTACGTCGTGCGGGCGCGGCGCATTGGCGAGGTCGGGTTGCCGTTGATTCGGAGCGGCTCGCGCGTGTTAACGCATTGCAATGCGGGCTGGCTGGCGTTGGTGGACTGGGGCAGCGCGACTGCGCCGATTTATTTGGCCCACCGCAAAGGTCGCAAGGTGTTCGTGTGGGTGGACGAGACCCGGCCGCGCAATCAAGGCGCGAATCTGACAAGCTGGGAACTATTGAACGAGGGCGTGCCGCACAAAATCATCGCCGACAACGCCGGCGGCTTCTACATGCAACACGGTGAGGTGGATTTGTGCATCGTCGGGGCCGACCGGATCGCGGCCAATGGCGACACCGCGAACAAGATCGGCACGTACCAGAAGGCTGTGCTCGCCCGCGAAAACGGGATTCCATTCTACGTGGCCGCGCCGACTTCGACGATTGACTGGAAATGCCAGACGGGCGCGGACATTCCCATTGAAGAACGAGACGAGGATGAGGTGCGATTCATCAGCGGCGTGAACGCGCGGAATCGTATCGAGTGCATTCGCCTCACACCGCCCGGCGCGCACGCCGCAAATCCCGGGTTTGACGTGACGCCTGCCAAATTCATCACCGGCATCATCACGGAGAAGGGGATAGTGAAGTCCGGCAAGTTGCGGAGTCTGCGATGACGCCGACACCGCAGCCGGTGATCAAAGCGGTCATCTTCGATCTTGGCAATGTGCTGATCGCAGTGGATGAAATGCGCGCGTTAGACCGGATGGCTGCGCGCTCGGGCAAGACCCGGAGCGACTTGGAAAGTTACGTGATGCTCACGCCATTCACGAACCAGTTGGCGCTTGGTCAATTGTCGCCACAACAGTTCTACGAGATCGTCCGTCGCGACACCGGGTTCAAGGGCGATTTTGCCGAGTTCGCGCGCATCTGGTCGGATGTTTTCACGCCGATCGAGCCGATGATCGCACTTGCGCACAGGCTCAAAGGCCGGGTGACCCGCCTGATTTTGTCGAACACTAACGCCATCCACATGGATTACGTCCTTGGCAAGTTCCCCATCGTGCGCGAGGTCGAGGGGCTGATGTTGTCCTATGAGGTTGGACTGCTGAAACCCGACCCGCGGATTTACGAACTGACGGTTCAACGATTCAAGTTGCTGGCCGAGTGCGCTGTGTTCATTGACGACATCCCTACCAACGTCGAGGCTGCGCGGGCGGCGGGTCTGCATGGAATCCACTATCAGAACCCCGATCAAGTGCGGCTGGAGTTGACGAAACTCGGCATTGCCGATATATAATCGGGCAACAATTTGCAGTTCCCCGGTAGCTCAATGGTGGAGCGAGTGACTGTTAATCACTAGGTTGTAGGTTCGAGCCCTACCCGGGGAGCCAATTTTTTCAAACCGTCACACGATGCTTGCGAAACTGTCCAATTTCATTTCCGGCAATCTCACAAAAAGGACTTTGTTGTTCGTGTTGGTCCCGCTGATGTTCGTGTTTTACTTCGGATCGCTTGGGTTTTCTGTTTTGTTGTTGCCGGGGACTTACAACTGGTGCGACGCGTCCATCTCAACGTTGCTGTATCCCCGAAACAATCCTGAGTTCCATTTCTTTGCGTCCATCGGTATCGCTGTCACCGGGTTGCTGATGATTCCTTTTGCCGGTTACATCAACCGACGATTGCGCATTACTTCTCCAGTAGCTGCGAACGCTGGAACCATTGCATTTGCGGGAGGCATCATTTGCCTGATCCTAGCCGGTCTGATTGTGTCACACACTTTGCATGGAAGGTCGAGTGTCCCACGGCTTCATTCAATGCTTGCGCGCGCTGCCGCGCTTGGCATCGGGGTGGGGATGATTGTTTTCGATGGGTGTGCAGTGAGAGGATATTTCGGTCGGGCGACTGGAAAGAAACTTTACCGACGTGCACTCCTCGTCTTATGGAGCATGGCAACACTACCGGCGGTTCTTGCCGTGGTGTTGGGGCTGGTAATGCGGACTCGCGTTTTGCACCTGGGATTCTGGGAGTGGACCGGGTCGGTGGCAGTATCTCTGTTTTTGGTCTGTTCAGTTGTTTTCTTACCGGAACACGTTTCTGGATAGTTGATGGGTGGCGATTCACACAGAGACGCCACAATCAGCGCCGTTTTAGACATACCCGGTTTCGAGAGCGCAGGCTGAAAAAATGCTTTGCGAAACAGTTGGGTTATTCTCGAATGAGGCGTATACTGATGCCGGTTTCAGCGAGTTGTTTCGCTCCGACCAGAACCTACAGCGATGCTGCTGTAGGAAGAGGCGAATGCGATGATCATTAAGAGCCCAATCGGTTCTGTAATTCAAAGGGTTCATCAGCATATCGGTCTAAAGCGAGTACTGCCCAAAAACCAGCCGGTGGCGATTAAGTGTCCAGCATGTAAAACCGAATTTGGTCAGTTTGAGATGATTTGTCCTCACTGCGGATACGATCTTCGGGGGAAGTGGAACCTCAACCCCGGACATGAGTCACAGCGGGTAACCCTGCCGGGTACAATAAAGACTGTCCTAACGGATAAAAGGAAAGTGTGGATGGCGATAATGGTTGGAGTCCCGCTATTCCTTGGTCTGGTTTGGTTGCTCGTTTGGTGCGTCCATCACATCTTTAGGTCCTAACCGACAGCGGCAATTCGCAAAAGCCGCGGTAGGTCATCCGCCAACTGGCAGATATTTACCCACCGCAAGCCGGGCAACGTCATTAAATTGCAGCCCTACCGGGGAACAAATTAGTTAAAAATGCGAGCCTATCTCTTTTTTTTGCGAACCGGTTACCGAAAAATCGCATGTGTTCATGGTTTTTAGCGGTCTGGGAGCATCGGCAGGAGATTTTCTTTGCGGCCATTAAAGCCGGCATGACAACTGCTTTAATGTGGGCGCAACAAGAGGAGAATCCCTATGATTATCGAGAGCGTGACTGATTCGGCATTTCGTGTTGTTCAGCCACAGGTTGTTCATTCGCGTATTGGTTTGAAGTCGCCACCCTCCGCAAACCTGCCGGCGGCAGTTACGTGCCCGGAATGCGGAAATGAATTCGGTGATGGCAGTATGATTTGTCCTCACTGTCAATATGATCTCCGCGGAAAATGGACGCCTCAATCGGCGCATCGGACAGCCCAACCGAGCGGAGCACCGGGCAGAATAAAGGCTGACGCACCGGGTGGAAGGAAAGTGGGCGCGACGATAGCTGGAGTTCTGGCTAGCCTCGGTCTGATCTGGATGCTTGTTTGGTGCGCCCATCATGTCTTTAAGTCCTAACAAATTCACTCGTGGGATAGACAGGGTCAACTCCGTAGTCGTGACAAAAATTGCTGGTGGCCGGTTCGAATCGCCTTTCCTGCGAAACCTCTTCGTGTCTCAAGAAACGGTTTAGTACTAAAAGCAATCGGGGCGGTCGTCTGACCGCCCCGATGCAATTCTGGACTAAGATTTACTACTTGCCCTTGGCTGATGCCCGCCATTCCTCGATCAGTTTTGCGGCGCTTTCGCGTCCACCCAAACCGAACGCGATCGCAACGGCCACGGCCACGGCCCCGAGCAGCAGGCCAAACGCGAGATTGACGATCTCGTTTGCGATGTCCATTTGCCGCAACGCCATCGCGCCTGCCAACACAAGGATGACGACGCGCGCGACCGTAGCAAGCAGAGACGCATTGGGACGGCCGCTTTCCTGCACGGACTTACCCACGATGTTGGCAAGGAACATACCAATGCCGAGGATGATCAAGCCCATCAAGATATGACCGCCGAAAACCAGCAGCCTCGCCAGCAGGTCCGCCACTATGTCAAACTTCAACATGCGGGCGGCTTCAATACTGGCCATGATCATTATGGTGACCAACACCAGTATGCCCACGATCGCTGCCGGAGTTTTTGCGCCTTGCGCCGGTTTCTTGGTGATTCCGAGGTTGATGAGGACACTATTAAAGCCTATGCCCTCCAAGACGTGGGTCACCAGCGTCGCCACGATGCGGGCCACGACGTAGGAGATCACCACCACCAATGCCGCACCGAACAGCAATGGCAGTGCGCCAAGAATCTTGCCCAACATGGCGCTGGCCGGCTGCGTCACGGCATCCAGTTTCAGTGCATTCAGCCCGGCAATGATCACGGGGATTAGGATGAGAATGTACAGAATCAGACCGATCAGTCCCGATAGTTT
>CAIKBP010000103.1 GCA_903825695.1 uncultured Verrucomicrobiota bacterium | reverse complement strand
TGCGACGGTTCATCACCTTGTTTCCACCGTCGAGGGCGCCTTGCGGCCCGACGTTAGCCACGTCGATTGCGTACGTGCTTGTTTTCCGGGTGGTTCCATCACGGGCGCGCCGAAAATCCGTGCGATGGAAATCATCGACGAGCTCGAGCCGCATGCGCGCGGCGTGTATACGGGTGCGATAGGGCTTTTCGGATCCAACGGATCGTCACATTTCAACATAGCTATTCGCACCGTGGTGCAGCAAGGTGCGCGATTGACATTCCACGCCGGTGGGGGCATTGTGGCCGACAGCGAGCCGGACATCGAGTACGAAGAGACGCTCGCCAAAGCGCAGGGGATTGTCAATGTCATTGACCAATTACGCCTACGTGAACGGGCGGTTTGTGCCTGAAGAGCAGGCGACCGTCTCGATCTTCGACCGCGGTTTCCTTTACGGCGATGGCGTGTTCGAAACGATGCGGGTGTATGGTGGGAAAGTTTTTCGGTTGAATGAGCACCTGCATCGGCTTTGTGCGGGATTGACGAGACTGAAGATCGGCGCGCCCTTGTCGGAAGAACAGCTTCGCGCCCTCTGTGAGGAACTGATTGATCGCAATGGCCTGGCCAATGGCATGGCGCGCATCGCGATCACACGAGGCGCAGGTGGGATCGGGCTTTCCATGCGCGAGAAACAGCCGCAAACCGTTGTAGCGCTCGCACAGCCGCGGGAATTCCCATTGTGGTCACCTGGTGTGCGGGTCATCACCTCGGCGGCACGGTTGGATGCGGATTCGCCACTAGCGGACGTGAAGAGCGCCGGTCGTTTGCCATATATTCTGGCGAAGTTGGAGGCGGAACAGGAGGGAGGAGATGATGCCGTGTTGTTCAACACGCACGGTTCGGCAATGGAGCTCACCGCCAGCAATCTGTTCACCGTTAAAAACGGGGAATTGTTCACACCGCCGTTGTCCGATGGCCCGTTACCCGGCGTAACTCGAAAGGCCGTGTTGGCGCTCGCCGAAGAATTGCAGATCGCGACGTACGAGACGAGCTGTGGAACCGAGTTTATGGCCGATGCCGATGAGATGTTCGCGACCAACAGTATAACGGAGGTCGCTCCGGTCATTTCGCTTGATGGCAGTCCGTTCACCCACCACACCGTTACCGAACGCTTGCGCGAGGCATACCGGAAGCTCGTGGCAGAGGAGCTAAAGACAAGCGTGCCGTAGCCCACCGCAGGCATCAATACGCGCGGGCCATGACTACGCGCTGGGCGGACGGTGCGCCGGTAAGTATGCAACGGCCTTCGCCCTTCGCTTCATCGGGAATCTGGTCGGGGAAGGGGATGCAACGGATGCTGGTCTCGAAACGTTTGGCCATCTCGTCTTCCTGCTCGTGAGTGCCAGCCCAGTGGACCCATGCGAATCCGCCGAGTGCATCTTTGGCGAAGAACTGTTCGAACTCCTCGAGTGTATTGATGATGCGGGTGTGTTTGGCGCGGAAGACGCGGGCCCGTTCTAACAGTTCGCGCTGCATCGAGTCGAGCGTCGGTTTGATGGATGCGAGCGCTTCGGCACGGTGAAGGAAAGTCTTGCGGCGTTTGCGGAGGTCTTGTTCGGTTTCCCCTTCCTTCTCCAGCACGAATCGGCGCACAATGCAGAGACTGCCTTTCTCCAAATCTTTCGGGCCAATCTC
>CAIKBP010000102.1 GCA_903825695.1 uncultured Verrucomicrobiota bacterium | reverse complement strand
GGCACTGGCGGCAGGTTTGGCGGTCGCAACTGCGTTGGTGGTGTTATTGGTCTGTGCCACGACCTCGAAAGTCACGCAGAACAGGCTCAGGCCAAAGATTGTCCAGATTCTACGACTTGGGCACGGGCAGGTTTGTTTTGGTTTGTGTTGAGTCGGTATCGGATGAGCGAGTCGTTGCTTGTTCATGTTCCCCTTTCCCTGAGCATTCAGTGTCCTGTCTTTTGGAGGCTTGCTTCTCTACCACTTTGGTAGACAATGCAAGCGAAATCTTCAGCTTTTTGCGAGCAGGGTGCCGGTGCGATTTCCAACTACCGGCTGATGACGAAAATGGCTAGATCGGCGTTCAGGTTTGGATCATCAAAAACCTCAGTCCCCGCCTCGGTGTCGAGGGTGATGCGCCGGTGAACGCGGACGCCTTTCTGGAGGCAAAACTCCTCGAAGTCGGCAACGGACAAAAACCTGATGTTCGGCGTATTATACCAGTCGTACCGGAGCGTGCCGGCGGATTTGGGGGCGCAGCCATCTTCAGCGAGCATCCGGCGCAGTTTGTGGTAGGCAAAATTCGGAAAACTGACGATGCAGGCGCGACCGACACGGAGCATGTCGTCGATCACACCTTCCACGTCCTGCACGGCCTGCAAGGTTTGGGACAACACCACACAATCAAACTGTTTGTCGGCGAACGCGTGCAGTCCTTTGTTCAAATCCGCTTGAATGACATCGAGGCCGCGCCGCACGCAGGCGAGAATCTTATCCTCGTCCAATTCCACGCCGACAAGTCTGTGGTGGTCCTTCTTCTTGATGCGCGCGAGCAGTCCGCCGCCCCCACAACCGAGATCGAGCACGCTCGCTGACGGCGGGATGAGTTCCAAAATCCGGTCGTAATCGAGCCGTCGCGGGTGGAAGATGCTGGTCGGGCTTTGTCCGTGGTAATCCTCATCTTCCCTCTCATCGGTCGCGGCCGTTGGGACGCCGGCGAGGTTGCCAAGAAACGCGCTTATGAGTTCGCCGTAACTGGCCAGATCGTCGGGCAACAGAAATGCATCGTGCCCACAGTCGCTGTGCACGTTGCAGTAGCTGACAGGCGCCTGATTGTCCATGAGCGCGTTGACGATATCGCGCGATTGATCGTGCGGAAACAGCCAGTCACTGGAGAAGCTGACAACCAGCCAGCGGCACTTTACGGATCGGAACGTAGCCGTCAGTTCCTTTCGCGTGCCGCCGAGATCGAACAGATCCATCGCCGTCGAGAGCGTCATGTAACTGTTGGCGTCGAAACGCTCGACGAACTTCGTGCCTTGATAGCCAAGGTATGAGCCGACCGAGAATGTTTTTTCGAATTCAATGGCAACATCCCGCGGTTGAAGACGGTTGGCTCCGAATTTCTGCGCCATTGCCTCGCGCGAAAGATATGTGATGTGGCCGATCATGCGGGCGATGGCCAGGCCGACAGCAGGCCCGTGTTTATCCTCGTAATACTGTCCACCGTGATAATGTGGGTCGCGGCGGATGGCATTGCGCCCCACCACGTCGAACGCGAGCGCCTGACTGGTCAGCCGCGGCGACGTCGCCAGCGCGATTGCCCCGGCTACACGATCCGGGAAACGGGTTGCCCAATCCAACACTTGATGGCCGCCCATCGAGCCGCCGACCGCCGTCAGTAATTTGTCGATGCCGAGATGGTCAATCAGGCGGCGATGGACCTCGGCCATATCGCCGACAGTGACAATGGGGAAGTCGCGACCATACGGTTGGCCAG
>CAIKBP010000101.1 GCA_903825695.1 uncultured Verrucomicrobiota bacterium | reverse complement strand
GCCAAGCTTTCAGGTCAGTCACGGTTGATTTCTGCCAGTTGCCGACCCCATTGGTTGGTCCGTTGTTCCTGCTGGCAGTCTCCATTCTCAGCCGGTTCACGAAATTCGTGTCGCGTTCCTTGTATGGAATGGCTTTCCCATTGCGGGTTAGAAACCCGCCATAGCCCGTGAACACAATCGGCGTCAGCGCGAAGTTTTGATCGTCCGGCACCGGAGCCGGAACTGCGCTGGCCCAGTCAAACCGTTCGCCCTTGGCTTCCCATTGGCGTTTGAATTTGTTCCAAGCGTGCCAGCCCCGCCAGTTTTCCTCGGCGTAGAACAGGCCGATCAGTGTGGCGAGAACCGCAAAACCAATCAGCGCCCGGCGGGTCGTCCGCCAACTGAACTGCCATTTCAGAAAGCGTCTCGTGGTGCTTCGCTGCCACATGCTGGGCTTGTCAGAAGATAATGCTGTCATCATTCCCTCCAGTTCATGCTGCCGAGATTATCGTTGTACGGTCGCTACGCGGGCCCGGCGGATTGGGTTTGCGAGTGTTGGCCAATTCCGTCGGCGAATCGGTCAACTGCACCAGCATGCGCCGCTGTTCGACAAACGCACGGATCTCTTCGCCCGAACGTGGTTCCGCCTTACTGGCAACTCGTGGCGCCTGCTCGAAGGAGGCCGCATTCAACCCGATAATCAACAGCCAAGCGCACACCATGCCAGCCCACACGCGCCGGTATGGCCAGATCAATTCGCGCCACCATAAATGCTGTTGGGTGTCAAGAATCGCGGGCCGCTGGCTTGTGGTGCTCCTGGCAACTGCAAGAATGCCCTCGCGCCATTCAGCGGGGACCTGTCGCATGGGCCGGCGCTGCAGCCTTTGTTCAAAATCATCCGTGTTCATTTTATTTCCTCATAGAATGGACGCAGCCGCTGCCGTAATTTGTCTAACCCGTACCGATACCGGCTAGCGGCAGTATTCTGCGGAATATCCAGTCCGGCGGCGATTTGCTCAAATGTCATCTCCTCCCAAAGTTTCAAATGGACGACTGCGCGCTGTTCCGGCGGCAATTCACCCAGTGCCTCGGCCAATGCCGCGCGAAACGCCCGTTCGTCAGGGTCATCCGTCCGCGCAAATGGCGAAGCAAGTTCGATGACGAATTGCTCGCGCGTTCTGTCGCGGGTGCATCCGCGCCGCATTAGATCAATTGCCGCGTTGTGCGCCAGGCGGATCAGGAACGCGCGTTCGTTTCGGATGCCGCGCAGCAAATCCGGCTGTTGAGCGAGTTTGACAAACAGTTCCTGGAGCAGGTCACGGGTGTCGGCCTCGTTGCGCGTTAGATTGATCAGGAACGCGAACAGCGCCTGCGCGTGTTCGTCGTACAGCCGCTCGAGCTTGTTCCCGGAATCCATCTGTCTATAAGGTGGACGGCGTCGCCCGTCGAATTTGTCTGCCGCACCGTTGATCCACCGCAGGCCGTGCGCGCCGATTGCTCAGAAAGAGTATCGCAGGATCAATAGCCGACTTCCAGCAAACTGCTTTTGGTGCCGTCGAAATGAGTTATCGTGCCGAATGATCTGGGATCCAGCGTCGGGACGCCGTCCACGAGAAACCGGTATTCATGGCGCCCCCGTTTCAGTTCCAGCTTGGCATGCCAATAACCGTCGACGGCGCGCTGCATCGGGTGCTCCGCGCCATGGTGAAACGTCCCGGTCACCACAACAACTTTCGCATGGGGCGCTTGATAGCTAAATGACACCGAAAACGTCGGCTCTTTGACAGCCAGCCACCTGTGATGCGGATATTTGCCGTGGTCGGCGTGAGTCCAGTGTGTACTAATGTGTCTATGTCCTGATGTCATCTAACAGTAATATCCACTCTTGTGAAATAAAGTCCACCGCCGCACCCCCGCGTCGTTGTAGATGTGTCATGGACGCGCAAACATTTGCAGAAACTGTTCGTATATGCGACGGGCGATGGGGCCGGGCTTGCCGATGCCGATTTTACGGCCGTCAACGGTTGTCACGGGCGCGACCTCGTTGGTGGTGCTGGAGAGAAAAACTTCATTGGCAGCCTGTAACTCTTCCCTCGTCACTGTCCGTTCCGCGCTGGGAATGCCAGCCGCTTGCGACGCCTCGAGCAGTTTGTCGCGGGTGATGCCCGGCAACAACCGCGGACTCTTTGGGGGTGTGCGCAACTTGCCGCGCACAACAATGAAGACGTTGCCCGCGGTCGCCTCGGACAGGGTGTTGTCAGCCCCAACGAAGATCGCGTCGTCGGCACCCGCCTTTCGGGCGGCATGATAAGCGAGAATGTTTGCGAGCAGCGCCACCGTCTTGATATCGCAGCGGCCCCAACGATTATCGGGCGTAGTGACGCAGGAAAGGCCATTTTCCCATTGCGAGGGCGGCGGGTGATGCAGTTCACGCACGGTCATCACGAGCGTCGGTTTACACTGCGGCGGCATGCCCCGGTGCCGCTGCGCAACGCCGCGTGTGACCTGCAGGTAAACCATTGCTTCGGCGAACCCTGCGCGGCGGATCGCTTCTTCGGCAATACCAATCAATCCTTTCACCGTGAAGCCGTGTTCGAGTTCAATCGCAGACAAACTGCGGAACAGCCGCGCCATGTGCTCCTCGGGGGTGAACAGCGTGCCGTTGTACGTCCGCATCACCTCATACACGCTGTCGGCAAACTGGAATCCGCGATCCTCGACGTGGATCGTCGCCAGCTCAAGCGGCATAAACTCTCCATTGATGTAGGCTATCTCAGGCACATTTTCTCCCAACTCGCCTGCGTTCATCGGACTATAGAAACGCCCGCCGCACTGTGTCAACGCCGCGAATGTGGCGACTGAAAAATGAATGGCTGCCGCGCTAGGATTCGAACCTAGACAAACTGATCCAGAGTCAGTTGTGCTACCATTACACTACGCGGCAGTCTGTTCGTATTCGAGGTAGAAGATTACGGGCGCGCGGAAAGTGTGTCAAGTGCGCCAGTCGGCCAGTGGGTTGCCTGATGCCTACGACAGGCGCATCGGCATCACGACATAAAGAAACGGCTCGTTGACCTTGATGACGCCCGGGCTTAGCTCGTCGGTCAGCTCGAGGAATATCTCGTCGGCATCGAGATTCCGTAAGGGATCCATGACATACTGGGGGTTGAACGCCACGGCAATTTCCTTGCCCTTGTAATTAATCGACAGCGTTTCCTTTGCCTCGCCGACGTCGGGGGTGTTGGCGATCAGCGTGAGGGTGTTCTTGCTGAAGCTGAACTTAACCGATTGCGATTTCTCGCTCGCCATGATCGAAGCGCGGTGTAGCGCGGCCAGCAACAGTTCGCGTTCCAAAGTGATACGCTCCTTGGTTTCGGTCGGCACAACCTGCCGAAAGTTCGGGTACGTGCCTTCGATGAGCTTCGACACGAGGGTTGCCGTGCCGAGATCGGCGATCAGTTGGTTCTCACCCACAGAAAGTTTCAGGTCCCCTTTCTCACCCAACAGATGTTGAAGTTCGGCCACGGCTTTTGTGGGAAGTATGAACTCGCACTCGCCGCCTTTCGCCACCTCCACGTCTTGTTCTACCATGGCGAGGCGGCGTCCATCTGTCGCCACAACTGTGAGCTTGTCCGCCTTGAAGTTCAGGTACACCCCATTGAGCACATATCGGGTCTCATCATTGGAAACTGCGTACGCGGTCTTGCGCAACATGTCGCGTAGTTGTGGTTGCTCCAAAGTGAGCGCCTTTGCGCCATCACCTTTTGGAAAGGGCGGGAATTCCTCCGCCGGCAGCCCCATCAACTTGTAGAACGACGTCCCACTGCGAATCGAGGTCGAGTTCTTCTCGTCAACCTCTATTTCGATTTCTGCGGCTGGAACCTCTTTAAGAATCGAAAACAGGCGGCGCGCGGGCAATGTAGTAGCCCCTGCCTTGGCAACTTCAGCTTCTACGGCGCAACGCACCCCGACATCCAAATCGGTCGTGGTAAGACTTACGGCGCCACTGGCTGCTTGGACCAAAACGTTCGAGAGGATGGGCAAGGTCGTGCGAGTACTGACGATGTTTTGAACGCGCTGCAAGCCATCGAGGATTTTATCTTTCGAGACCGTGAATTTTGTTGGCATGGTGTTTAACTATTAGGGATTAACATCCAGAAGCCGTATTATTCATTAGGCTGTGAATATCCTAAACAGTCGACGTTGTCAAGGCCGTGCCAATCACTTGTGCAGAAAACGCGCGGCGAAAAAGAGTCGCATGGAACGGTGAAACAGAGCCGGCCGGGTGACAGGAACAAGTTGATGGGGTCAACTTAACAGGTTGTTCACGCGTTGCTAACGTCGCAGGGTCTGCTCGATGTAGGAGACGGTCTGGCGCAACGACGGATTGCTGCGAACGCGGGCTTCGACCAACCTGCAGGCGTGCAGCACCGTACCGTGGTCGCGCCCGCCGAAGGATTCGCCGATATCTGAAAGGGAGCGCTCCGTTAGCGTACGGCTTAGAAACATTGCCACCTGACGTGGAAACGCCACGTTTTTCGGTCGGCGGCGACTGGTCATGTCGGCTAGACGGATATCGAAATGCTCGGCTACGCGCTTCTGTATGACGTCTATGGTCACAGCGCGGCGGGCCTCCTCGTGCAGGGCGTCACGCAACAGGGTCTCCAGGGAAGCCAACGTGACTGGCCGGCCCGTGAGGGAAGCGTACGAGGCGACCCGCACCAGGGCGCCTTCCAGGCGGCGGATGTTGGTACGGATCCGTTCCGCAATGAACTGAATTACTTCGTCGGGCAGGGCCAACTTGAGTGCCGCGGCCTTCTTTTGGAGGATGGCCAGGCGCGTTTCGAGCGCTGGAGCTTGAAGTTCGGTCACCAAACCCCACTCGAACCGCGAAACCAAGCGGCCCTCTAGGTCGGCAATTTCTGCTGCGGGTCGATCGCTGGACAGAATGATCTGTTTGTGCGCGTCGAACAACGTGTTGAACGTATGGAAGAACTCCTCCTGCATCCGTTCCTTGCCGCCGAGGAACTGGATGTCGTCGATCAAAAGCACGTCCGCCTGACGGTACTTCTTGCGGAATTTGACGAGTGTGGCGTTCTGAATTGCCTGGATGAAATCGTTGGTAAACTGCTCGCTGGAAATGTAGCAGACGCGTGACATCCTGCCTTTGTGGGCCACATGGTGGCCAATGGCCTGCATGAGGTGTGTCTTGCCGAGGCCGACCCCGCCGTAAATGAACAATGGGTTGTACGCTTTTCCTGGTGCCTGCGCGACGGCGAGCGCAGCTGCGTGGGCATGCTCGTTGTTCGGACCCACGACGAATGATTCGAACGTATAACGGGAGTTGAGTGGAAGTTCGGGTGTGACGCGGGTGGCGGTAGGTTCCGGCGCGGCGGGTATGGAGGCCGCGGACTTCGCGGCAGACGGCGATGACGGATGCACGACGCTCAGGCGAACACAGATGCCGCTACCGCCCGCTTGGGCGACAGCATCGCGGATCAACGGCAGAAAATTATCTTGCAACCAAATGAGCGAGAACTCGTTAGCCACCCCGAGCATCAAGGTGTCGTCCTGCAGCGCGAGCGGCTTGATCGGCGCGAACCAGCGGGCAAACAGCTCCGTGCTCAACATTCCTTGTAGAACTTTTGTCGCCCCCCGCCAGAGTGCTTCAGACCCTCGTGTCATCGTCGCTCCTAATCCGCATCGGTCAAGTTATTAACAGCTTGTTAACAGCCCATGCGCAGTACAAACTCGCGCAATCCCAGCCAAGGGTCGGTGACGAAAGAGACCTGACTCAGGCAGCGCGTGCGGAGCCGATAAGCCCCAAGCAATCCGTCGACAGTGTAATTACCCTTGGCCCTCGTGCCGAAAACTTACGTCCTAATCGGTTTCTATGCCGATGTTCGAGAGCCGGGCCCCGTCGCGCGCCCCAGCCAAGCGAATGAGAGGCGTGAACCCAAAGAAATCAACTGCTCGAGTGGCAGCGGAACATCAGCCGGATCTATCCGGTGCTGCCCCCAAACTATTAACACGTTGTTCACAACCCTCACTTGTTCTCGCCTTCGCCTTTGGCACGCGCAGCATAGCTACCGTGAATCCCGAGTTCAAGAAAAAAATGATGGGTTTGATAAGATTTTTCCGGCGGGCGTCGCGAGCAGGAACAATAAGGCCCGAAGGTCACCATCAACCTCCGGGCCCTTGCGCGATGGCGGTGTTACACATCGTAATACATGTGAAACTCATACGGATGCGGCCGGAGACGGATCTGGTCCTGCTCCTTACGCTTAATCTCAATCCATGTTTCAATCGCGTCCTGCGTGAACACATCGCCTTTCAGCAGGAATCCGTGGTCCTTTTCCAGTGCGTTGCAGGCCTCGGCCAGGCTGCCGGGCATGGACGGTACCTTCTTGAGCTCCGACGGCGAGAGTTCGTATATGTTCTTGTCGAGCGGCTCGCCCGGATCGATCCGGTTTTGTATGCCGTCTAGGCCGGCCAGCAGCATTCCGGCGAATGCGAGATACGGGTTCGCCGCCGGGTCTGGCGGGCGATACTCGATACGCTTAGCCTTCGGGCTGGGCGAGTAGGTCGGAATGCGAACGCCCGCGGAACGGTTGCGCGAGCTATATGCAAGATTGACCGGCGCCTCGAAGCCCGGGGTGAGGCGTTTGTAGCTGTTGACGGTTGGGTTGGTGATTGCCGCCAGTGCGGAGGCGTGCTTCAGGATGCCTCCGATATAATAAAGGGCAAGCTCGCTCAGGCCACCATACTTGTTGCCAGCGAACAGGGGTTTACCCTTCTTCCACAAACTCTGGTGGGTGTGCATGCCAGAACCATTATCTCCGAAGAGTGGCTTGGGCATGAATGTCGCCGTCTTGTTGTGCCTTTTGGCTACGTTCTTAACCACGTACTTGAAAAGCATCATCGCGTCGCCCATTGCCACCAGCGAAAGGAACCGCAGATCGATCTCCGCCTGACCAGCGGTGGCGACTTCATGGTGCTCCTTCTCGACCTGCAAGCCGCACTGTTTCATGACCATGATCATGTCGTTGCGGACGTCCACCAGGGTGTCGCTCGGCGGGACGGGGAAATATCCTTCCTTGTGGCGGATTTTGTTGCCAAGGTTGGGCATTTCCTCGCGGCCGGTGTTCCAGATGCCCTCGCTCGAATCGAGGAAATAGAATGCGCTGTGCGAGTTCTGGTCGTACCGGACCTCATCGAAGATGAAGAACTCGGCCTCGGGCCCGAAGTACGCCGTGTCAGCCACGCCGGTTTGTTTCAGATAAGCCTCGGCCTTGCGGGCCACGTTGCGCGGATCGCGAGAGTAGGGCTCACGAGTAATAGTGTCGATGGCGTCGGCGACGATGCTTAGCGTCGTCACTTTTGGGAACGGATCAAGAATTGCAGTGGTCGGATCGGGCACCAACAGCATGTCGCTGGCCTCGATTGATTTCCAGCCGCGGATGGACGAGCCATCAAAGCCCAGCCCGGCCTCAAAGACCTCCTCGTTGATCTCGGCGATGGGCGCGCAAAAATGCTGCCACGTGCCCAGGAAATCGCAGAACTTGACGTCCACGAGTTTTACTTCGTTCTTCTTGCAGAATTCCAGAATCTCTTTCGGTGTCATAATATCCTTCCTCGGTGCGCCGCAACTTTCTGTACGGGGCTGATGTGCCGCATAGCACCCGGCCGCGTGGTTCAAATGGCCTGGTCGCCGCGTTCCTCCGTGCGGATGCGGACAGCTTCCTCGACCGGCAGCACGAAAATCTTGCCGTCGCCAATTTTCCCGGTGTTTGCGCTTTTCATAATCGCGTTGACCGCGGTCTCAACACGGCCATCAGGCAGCACAACTTCCAGTTTCAGCTTCGGCAGGAAGTCCACCGTATATTCACTGCCACGGTAGATCTCCGTATGCCCCTTCTGACGACCGAAGCCCTTGACCTCACTCACGGTCAGGCCTTGGACGCCCACACCAGCGAGCGCATCCTTCACGTCCTCCAGTTTGAACGGCTTGATGATCGCCTCAATTTTCTTCATGGACCCCTTCCGGTGCGACCACGGATTCTAGATCACCGCGGGAAGGGCTGCAAACAGAAAAGTGGCCCGCGAATCTTTCGCCTCCGCACCGAGAAGGGCCGCATCGGGATTCTCAGCGACAACGCTCTGGATGCCCACACCAGGATAATTGAGAGCTTTCCTGTTGAAGGCGCTTTGCGGAGCGTGATAACGTGACTGCTGCTATGGAAGGGCCGAGGAAGATCCCCGAGAGTATCAATTGCCATCAGTGCGGAGCGCCGATCGACCTGACGGGACAGTCGGCATTCGGCCACGTCGAATGCCCACGCTGCGAAGCGATCTCGGTCGTGCCGGTGCACTACGGCCATTTCCTGCTGCTGTACGCGCTCGGAATCGGAGGCATGGGCACAGTCTACAAGGCGGTGGATCTGCAACTGAACCGGTATGTGGCCATAAAAATCCTGCGCAAGAAGGTCGCGAACAACCCGATGTTCGTCGAGGATTTCGCCCGCGAGGCCCGCGCCGCCGCGGCCGCTTCCAGCCATCCGAATGTTGCCCAGGTGTACGCATTCGGCGAATGCGAGGGTCAGTGTTACCTGACGATGGAACTGATGAGCCGCGGCAGTCTCGACGACCGCATCACCAAACTTGGAAAGCTACCCGAGCAGGAGGTGTTGGAACTCGGCATTCAAATCGCCGGAGGATTGCAGTCAGCGCATGCACGCGGACTATTGCACCGCGATATCAAGCCGGGCAACATTCTGTTCAACTCGGAGGGCGTTCCGAAAATCGTGGACTTCGGCCTCTCGCAAGTACGGAACCGCACGAACAGCGTGGCCGGCCCGCCCGCTGCAATTTGGGGCACGCCATACTACATTGCCCCAGAGAAACTTCGCGGCAAACCGGAGGATTTCCGCAGCGACATCTATTCGCTCGGCGCGACGCTGTACCACGCGCTGGCGGGTCGCCCGCCGTTCGACGCGCGCACGGCCAATCTTGCGACGATGAAACACGCCACGCCGCCCGCTGTCTTGCTTCACGGGTACGCGCCCACCATGCACGAGTCTACGGTGCGCGTTATCGCCCGCATGTTGGCGAAGGATCCAGCCAATCGATTCGAGTCGTACGACGCCTTAATTCAAGCTTTCCACGAGGCGTTGGCGTCGCTGAAAGCAGACGAGGAGACGCATACGATCGTAGTACCAAGGAGGAAGCGCGTTTTCACGGTTGGGATTCTCGTCGTGCTGGCCAGTCTGATAGTTGCCATAGGGATCGTCGTGCTTGCGCTGGCGGTGGCCAACCGCGGAAAGGTTTTTGGGATCGGGCGGACGGCCCCGTCAACGCCGACGTCGTCGAGCGGCGACGCGGGCGCACCGTTATCTGGCACTGACCGCGTTCGGTAAACAGTATGGTCTCGACCGCGAAGCGACGCTGTACGCGAAGCATGTTACACAGTTCCGGGGCACGGCGAATCGAATGGTTTAGCCGCTCGGCGCGTCATGGGAAGAATGGGTTGTGCGCTTTTTCCTCGGCAACGGTTGTCAGCGGCCCATGGCCGGGACAAATCAGCGTGTCAGCAGGCAACGAGAGAATATGGTCGCGCACGTTTTGCAGCAGCATGGGGTATGAGGCGCCCGCTGCACCCACCGAGCCGGCAAAGAGCGAGTCGCCGACGTACGCAACCGCCCGCAGGTCGCCACAGTCGTGGACGACGAAGGTCATGGCATCGGCAGAATGCCCCGGTGTAGGCACGGCCCGGATTGACAACCCGTTCATTTGTATGGAGAACCCACTTGGGGATTGGGACTCAATGTGCTCAAGACGTACATGAGGCGAGTGCTTGCGGATTTGTGCCAGCGCGCCAATATGATCAGGGTGGCCGTGCGTGATGAAAATGCCGCGCAAGCACAGCCTGTTTTTGTCCATCACGCGCAACACGGCATCGGCATCCATCCCCGCGTCGAAAAGGGCGGCATTGCCGGCGTCGTCCCACTGGAGATAGCATTTCACGCCGTAGTCGCCGTACAACGACCGGATCTCGGCAACGTGGCCCCAACGATCAAGAACCGGGCGCTCGGGCCGCCAACCGTCCAGTGCAATGGCCGCGAGTTTTTGGGCGCTCAGATTCAGGGCCGCAGCGAGGCGCGCAAGGTCGACTCGGCCAGGCGTGCCAAGGCCGCCCTCGATGTTTACGATTGTGGTCGCGGTCAACCCGCTGGCTGCAGCCAACCGGCGCGGTGATAAACCTAGGCCGCGGCGCGCCTTGCCTATGATGTCGCCCAATTCGTCTTCGAGTCTGGCATCCGGCATGGTTTCGCTTCTCCGCCATCAATGTAGCAGAAACGCAGACGGGCCTAAGAGCAGAATTGTCAATAGGCCGTGGTGGACGCAGACTCGCATGCCGATGCCGGCTCGGCGGGCACGGAGGCCGGCGGAACATTCGGAAGCACGATGCGGAAGGAAAGATGTTGATCGGGCGTTTGCTCGACGCGGATTTGGCCGCCGAGAAGATGGATGATTTCCTTGGCCAGCGGCAGTTCTATGGAACCGATGCCGCTCCAGTCGCGGACAGTGTTGATGGGTGCGTTCAACGCTTCGGCCAGCCGCTCGAAGGCATGCGCTGTGATCGACAGCGGTTGGACCGTGATCGAGACAACCACAGAACCGGCTGAATGTTTGGCGGTGACTTCGAGCGCGGTTTTTTCGGAGGCGAGTTCGACGGCGTTGGCGATGGCGCACTCGAGCGCCAGTTCGGTTTCCTGCGCGTAGCCGGAGATGACGATATGGTCGAGTGGCAACACGGTAGATACGGTGAGTCCTTTGCGCTCGACCACCTCGCCGATGCGAAGGAGAACCTTGGTGAGGGCGGCCGACAGATCAATCTCGCGGCTGGTGAAATCCTTGTTGTCTGCGCGGACACGCGCGATGGTGAGAAGCTCCTCCAGCAGACGGGAGGCTTTACAGGCGTTGGCATGGATGAGCGACAGCATCCGCATCTGGCGGTCGTTGAGTTCGCCGAGTTGGCGATCCAAAACCAGCGACACGGTTTCCATGATCGCGCCGATCGGGTTGCGGAACTCGCGTGTGGCCAGCACCACCAGTTCGGACTTCATTTCGTTATACTGGCCGAGCTTGCGGTTGGCTTCCTGGAGTTTCAGGTTGAGTTCGGTGAGCTGGCCGGCTTTGTCTTGAAGTTCGACGACTTGGTCACGAAGTGTTTCGCCCATCTTGGTAATGGCCAGGCCGAGCTGGAAGAGTTCGTTCTCATCTTTGTCAAGCAAGGGCACGTGTTTGGCGTGGGCTACGGCTAACGACTTGGCAGACCGGGTCAGGCGTTGGATTTCGCGGATTACGCGCATCATCAGGATCGAGCCGCACATGGCGACGATCAACGCGAACGCAATCGCAGCGTAAACCTCCGTCTTCGAACCAGCGCGCGGCAAAATGTATTGGACCGTTAGATATGCGACTAACAGCGCCGGGATCACGCAATAGAGAGCGAACGCGGCCCAGGCTTGGGGGCCTAGCCCTCGGCTGGTAATTGACGTATGGAGCACCTGGTCGGCAATTGACTTGGATCGGGACTGTACGGCGTGTTTGTGATGCTCACTCGGGGCATTACTATCATTGGACGGTGTCATGGCGCGAGATCCTCCGTTTTCTCCTTGCTAAGTATTAGCACGTGCCGTGCCGCGATGCAAGAAAACCGCCAAAAGAATGGGCACGTGCGCTTCGCCATTGGGTTTTGCTTACAGCCGGGGTAGGGTGCGGGTTCCAGCGTAAACAGGAACCGCAAGAAACAGTCGGAACTTCCTGCGAATACGCCAGTTGCGCCAAAACTCGCCACAACCAGCCGGCGGGAACCACCATTTTGCGATTCAGGCCCCGGCCTATTATGTGCGGTACAATGTTGAACTAGTACGGCCATGGGGGAAATGCGGGAATTGGGGTTGGAAGATGCGGGAGTGATGGGCAGAGAAAGAGCGCTGGGGCCAAGAACAGGCTCCAGCGCTCTCAAACGTGCGACTTCGCCTGATATCCGCCGCAATGAAAAATAAATCTACATTTGCCCCGCGTCCGTTGCCTTTCCATATCCCGGAATCCGACACTGACATGAGCAGCGATAATGTTGGGGCCGAACTGCCGAACGTTCAGAGATACGGGCTGGACAAGATTTGGCAGGCGAACTTCATCCAAGACCTGCTCCACAATCGCACCGCGGGGAACAACTGATGGATATGCACATCAAAATCGGCGGCCCGATAATTGACACCCTGACTGTCAGGTTCTGGCTCGATTCCCCGGGACCGAACTACAAGGGACCGACGCCGATCAAAACATTCTGCGCCCAGATAGGCGAAGACATCTGTGTCGGTGTTGGCGGCTTCGGCCCGACTCCCCTCGCTGCCCTCCGCGACCTGTGCGACAACATCGCCCGCGATGAAGGCCACAAAACCGACAACGGCAAGCTCCTCCTCCGCTGATCCACCGCTGCCGCCTTCGCCTGATCTCCACCGTTTTCGCAAAATTGAAGTTGCCAGACCGCAACTCGCCCAAGCGTGGGCGCTCCCTGAAGTTGCCCGTTTCCCGCATTTAGCCCCAGCGCGCCGCTTGTCCTCGTAACCCCCGTAATTACCGTTGTTTCCCCTTAATTACCCTTGTTTACCCCTCCCGCATCTCCGGCAGACCCATTCGAACTTGTGGCCAAGGGAAAGGCTTGCGGTCCTGCGAAGAGTTGGTGCTCGGGGGGGGATTTGAACCCCCACGCCTTTCGGCATACGCCCCTCAAACGTACGTGTCTGCCAGTTCCACCACCCGAGCATCAGCGGACGGAACGCGCATAAATTAGATGGAAAACGCCGCACCAGCAAGTTAAAATACTTTTGTTATGTCAGGTCATTCCAAATGGTCAAAGGTCAAACGCTACAAGGGCGTGCTCGACGCCAAACGCGGCAAGATATTTTCCAAGCTCACAAAAGAAATCGCCGTCGCCTGCAAACACGGCGGGGGCGACCCCGGCTTTAACCCACGGCTGCGCACGATCCTGATGAAGGCGCGCGCCGCAAACATGCCAGTCGAAAACATCGACCGCGCCATCAAGAAAGGCACGGGCGAACTCGCGGGCGTCAACTACGAGGAAATCACGTACGAAGGTTACGCCCCCGGCGGCGTCGCGTTGTTGATCGATGTGCTGACCGATAACAAAAACCGGACGGCCAGCGAAATCCGCATGATGCTCACCAAGGCCGGCGGTCATCTCGCCAGCGCCAAACACCTGTTCCACCGGAAAGGCCAGATCACCATCCCGAAGGAACAGATCGGCGAGGACGACCTGATGACGCTGGTGCTGGACGCGGGGGCGGAGGACATGGTCTCCGATGAGACCGACTATGCGATTACAACCGACTCACACGCGTTCGAGGCCGTGCACAAGGCAATCGAGACGAAGGGGCTTAAGCCGACCACGGCGGAAGTCGCATACCTGCCAATCACGCCTGTGCCCCTCAACGACGAGAAAACGGCCAAGTCGGCGCTGGCGCTCGTTGAGGCGCTCGAAGAACACGATGACGTTCAAAACGTGCACTCCAACTTCGACATCCCAGACGAGATTATCGAGAAACTCGCTGCGGCGGTGTAGCAATGAAAATCCTCGGTGTTGACCCGAGCCTGCGTTCGACCGGCTTCGGCCTGATCGAAACCAGCGGCGCGGAAATGACGCCGATCTGCCACGGCAATATCAAAAACCCGACAAACCTACTGCCATCGCGCTGCCTTGTCCGGATCCGCGACACGCTCACCGATCTTGTTCAGCAACACAAACCCGACGTCATGGCCGTCGAAGGGCTTGTTTACGTCCAGAACACGCGCATCGCTTTCACGCTCGGCCAGGTGCGCGGCGTTATCATCGCAGCCGGTGCCGCGCACGGGCTGGAGATTTACGAATACGCGCCCCGCAAGGTCAAACAATCCGTTACCGGTCTTGGCGGCGCGGGCAAAGGGCAGGTCGGTCGCATGGTAAAGATGATGCTTGGTCTCGCGGAACTTCCACAGGAAGACGCCGCCGATGCGTTGGCGCTCGCCATCTGCCACGCCCAGAACTGCCGTGGCGCGCGTATCAACCCGCCAAAACAGATTTAGTCCGCGGATTTTTTCCGTGTAATCCGTGTAATCCGTGGGTAGACTGCCGCTCAACGCGGTGGAAAAGGTAGTTTTTAGCCACACAACCCGAAAGGAGAATCGCAATGAGCAAATTCATGTACTGGCGTTCTTTCGCCATAGGCTTGGTTATTGGTCTTCTGGCAACCGGACAATCTTGGGCGGCAGGAAAGGGACCGCTGCAAATCAAACCACCCAAGACATTTCCATTGGTCATCACGCAACCGGGCAGCTATCAACTGATCGGCAACATGACCGTGGCCACCGCAACTAATGCGATAATCATCCAGGCCGACAATGTGGTGTTGGACCTAAACGGCTTCACGGTGCAAGGCAACGGCGGCGGCGCGGCGGCCGGGATCGTCGCGTCCTCGACCAGTGCGCGCAGTATCACCATCAAGAACGGCTCGGTCCATGCCTTCGCTGGCCACGGCATCTACCTTGCCGGCCGCGGTCATCTGGTGACCGACGTCAAAGCCGCAGGCAATGCCAGTGACGGCATCTACGTTTCACAGGCCTCAGTCGTGGAACGGTGCACGGCAACCGGCAACGGCGGCAATGGCATCGAAACTGGCAAAGCCTGCGCGATCAAGGACAACGTCTGCAGCACCAACACCGTCAGCGGCATCCTAGCGGGCCAGAGTTGCACGATTCTGCAGAACACCTCTACGGGCAACGGCGCTCATGGCATCAACGCCGACCAGGGTTCGACAATAATGCAAAACACCTGTTCAGAGAACACCATCGCGGGGATCAACATGGGCGGTCGCTGTCTGGCCCAGCAGAACAACTGCTACTACAACGATACCGGCATCGAAGACAGTGGCTCGGGCTGTCAAATCAAGGACAACGTGTGCACGCTCAACACGTCGTTCGGAATCGCCGTGGTCAGTGACTGCGAAGTCTCACACAACAGTTGCAATCGGCTGAACGGCACCGGGATCTTCTGTGGCGGCAGCAACAACTCTGTTGTCGACAACACTTGTCTTGGCAACAGCAGCTACGGTATCGACCTCGGCAACGGTGGCAACAATTACGCCGCCACGAATAAGCTGAGCGCCAACGGCATCGCACCCATCTACCGCGCTTCCGGCGATATCCTCGGCACCGGCGACCTGGCAAACGTGGAATTCCCATAAGCGGAAGGACCGGCAGAGTTGCTCGGAGCGCCGGAACACCCCGGCGCTCCAGGTTCTTTTTTCCGTGTAATTCGTGTCATCCGTGGATAGATTTCTATCCATGTTTGCGTTTCTTCACGGCAAGCTCGCTGACGCCACGCCCACGCATGTCGTCGTGGATTGCAGCGGTGTCGGCTACTCGGTGTTCATCCCACTATCGAGCTACGACAAACTCCCGCCGAAAGGCGGCGAAGTGAAGTTGCTCACCCACCATCACGTTGTCGCGCACGAAGGCACTCAACAACTCTTTGGCTTCGTCACGCCAGATGAACGCGAGATGTTTTTGCTACTCATCAGCATTAGCGGTATCGGCCCGAAACTTGGTTTGAACATACTCAGCAGCACCTCGATTGCCGCGTTGCGCAGCGCAATCGCCAGCGGCGATGTAAAAACCCTCTGCGCCTTGCGCGGAGTTGGCAAAAAAACCGCCGAACGGCTTGTCGTCGAACTCAGAGACAAGATCAGCTCCGGCACAGGCTTTACCGGGAAAGGCGCCACTGTATCCGTTGCCGATCAAAAGCTTTCCGACGCCATTCTCGCGCTCGTCTCGCTTGGCTACAAACAGATGGACGCCTACAAAGCCGTCCTTGCCGCAGCGAAGAAGCTCGGCCCGTCAGCCGGCGTCGAACAACTCGTCCGCGCATCGTTAGGAAACGCATGAAGCGTTCATGCGCCAGCTTCGACGGGGCGATTCTGAATAGAGGTTTTTGGTTATATGTTTGGAAAATCACCTACAAAGGTCGTGATATTCTTTATGTCGGTCGTACCGGTGACAGTTCTTCAAAGCATGCATCCTCCCCGTTTCAGCGGCTTGCTCGTCATCTCGATCTGAAACACACAGCCAGAGGGGCCTCAATGCGGAACCAGATCAGAAAGGAAGGACTTAATCCTGAAGAATGCTCTTTCCGAATGGTCGCTGTGGGACCGATCTTCGATGAGCAGCCCGGTCTGAAAAAGCATAAGCGGTTTCGGGATATCACCGCCGCATTAGAGAGAGACCTTGCACAACATCTAAAAGATCGTGGTTACAAAGTTCTAGGTAACCACTCGTCGTTAATGCGGAGCGACGTGGATCGTCTGCGAGAAGTGACCAACTTGCTAAACAGCGAGTTTCGACCCCGAAATAGTGCTTAGGGTAAACGAGCCGACGGCTCACCGGTGCCGGAGTAGTCTCATCGCATTCAGGATCACGACAATCGAACTGGCTTGGTGGGCGATGGCGCCGCCAATCATATGAAGGTGGCCGGTGGCGGCGGCGGTGACCATGACGACGTTGTAAACCAGAGCGAACCAGAGTCCCCGTTTAATGACGCGTAACGCTTGTCGGCTCAGACTGACGGCAAACGCTATCTTCGAAAGATCGTCGGCCATCAGAGCGATGTCGGCGGCCTCGTGCGCGATGTCGGTGCCCGTCACGCCCATCGCGATGCCGACATCGGCCACGGCTAGCGCAGGCGCGTCATTGACGCCGTCGCCGACCATTGCGACTCCATTATTCCGCCCAGAGCGCCGCTTGAGGGATTCGATGTATTCCGCTTTTTGCTCGGGCAACACTTCGGCTTTTACTTCGTCCACGCCGAGCGCGTTGCCGATCCGCATCGCGACACGGCGATTATCGCCGGTAAGCATTACGATGTTCTCGATGCCGAGCGTGCGCAGTTCCTTGATGGCGTCGTCGGCGCGGACGCGGACGGTGTCGGCAACGCAAATGGTGCCGCAGACTTTGCCGTCGTGCGCGACTACGACAATGGTATGGCCTTCGCCATGATGTTCATCCACGTGCGCGCGGAGTTTGTCCGATAATTTCACTTCATGGTCTGCGAGCAACTCTTTCTGTCCGACAACGAGTTTCTGGCCTTCGTGCTCGGCGGTAACGCCGCGGCCCAAGTGCGCCGCGAACGTCGTCGGGTCTTGCGGAGGCGGCATGCCGAGCGTGTCGGCTTTGCGCAGAATGGCGCGCGCGACGGGATGGGCACTCATTTTCTCGGCAACCGCAGCCATCTCTACCAATTCGGATTCGGTATGCTCGTCGAACCTGTGGACATGGGCGACTTCGGGCTGGCCGTAGGTGAGCGTGCCAGTCTTGTCGAACACGATGGTGTTCAGGCGTGCCGCGGCCTCCAGATGCTGGCCGCCTTTGATGAGCACGCCGGCTCGGGCAGCACGAGCGATGGCCGCCATGACCGCGACAGGCGTTGCCAAAATCAACGCGCACGGACAGGCGACGATGAGCACCGTGATTGCCCGTGTCACATCGTGGGTGACGATGAACACGAGTGCGGCCGGCGCCAACATTACCGGCACGAGCCAGCCTGAGAACCTGTCGAGCGCCCTCTGGATCGGCGCACGTTCCTGCTGCGCCTGTTCGACAACTCGGGCAATGCGGGCCAGCGTTGTGTCCGCACCGACGCGCGTCGCCTCGACGACGAGCGCGCCGGTCTCAGCCAGCGAGCCTACAAAGACTTCGTCACCGGCGGCCTTGTCCACCGGCATGCTCTCGCCGGTCACGGCGGCTTGGTTCAACGACGCGGCGCCGCTACGGACCACGCCGTCCACAGGAACGCGTTCGCCCGCACGGACGACAACGAGATCACCAACTCGCACATCTTCGGCGGGGATTTCCTCTTCCTTTTCACCGCGCCGGACGCGTGCCAGCGGCGGGACAAGCGATAGCAGGCTGCCGAGTGAACGACGAGCGCGGCGGGCGGTGTAATCTTCGAGCTGACTGCCCAGCAGTAGAATAAAAGCGACCTCGCCCGCGGCGAAGAATTCACCGACCGACAACGCGGCGACGACAGCGATAGCGACCAGCACGTCAGCGCTCAGGCGTCGGTGTTGGAGCGATTTCGCGGCCCGCCAGGCGATGGGTACGGCGGCCAGCGCGGTGGCGATGACGATCAGGATTCGCGCGATATCCCAAGGGATCAAATCCAGATTGCTGAGCAGCCAGCTTCCGAAAAGAAGGACGCCGATGCCGGTGGTGCGTAGCAACCGAAGCTTGGTGGCGCGGCGGTCCGCCATCTCCTTGTCAGCGGCCCGGGCTGCGGCCACGCGGGCGCCATAGCCAGCGTGTTGGACAGCGGCAATTAGGGCGTCGACATTAGCGTCGGACGTGGCGAGGGTGACGTGGGCGGTCTTTGATAGCACATTGACGCTGGCTTTAACGACGCCCGGCGCAGCTGCCAGCGCCCGCTCAACAGTCTGTGCGCAGTTGGCGCAGGTCATGCCTTCGACATCGAGGACAATCGTTCTCATGTTCGCCATATAGTAAATCTAGCCGCAGCGAGCGGCGATGTCGAGTGGGTGGGCTTGACGTCATCGGGCGGGAAGGCGACAATAGCCCGCCATGAACCCGATCAAAGCCATCGGCAGGGCCTTGAAGCAGATCAAATTTGCCCTGACCACAGAGCGGAATCTGCTCCACAGGTTAATAGAGAACCTGCCGGACCGCATCTACGTCAAGGACCTTAACTGCCGCTACCTGATCGACAATACCGCGCATGCTCAGTTCCTCGGGGCTGGCGCGCCAGACAGGGTCATCGGGAAGACTGTGGCGGATTTTTTGCCGGCGGATGTTGCAGCGCGGTACGACACCGCGGATCGGCAGGTAATGGAGTTAGGCCAACCGGTTTTGAATCAGGAGGAGAGGGTGGTATTTGCCGGCGGCGAAACACATTGGTCGTTGACGACCAAGGTTCCCCTGCATGATGCGGATAGGAGAATTGCTGGCATTATCGGCATCAGTCACGACATAACGGAGCGGCGACTGGCTCAGGAGGCCCTGGCTCGAGAGCAGGACTTGTTACATGCGTTGATGGACAACATCCCGGACACGATATACTTCAAGGATCCGGGTTCGCGGTTCACGCTGGTCAATCGCGCGCAGGCAAAACTGCTCGGGCTGGAGCGACCGGAAGACGCGATCGGCAAGACAGATTTCGATTTCTTCACAGCCGACTGCGCAGGGGCGGCGTTCGCGGACGAGCAGCGCATCTTGGCGTTGGGCGAACCGTTGATCGCCAAGGAGGAACACATGCAGCGCCCGGACGGTCAATGGCGCTGGATGACCGCGACGAAGATGCCGTTTCGCGACCGGCACGGGAAGGTGGTCGGCTTGATGGGCGTCAGCCGCGACATCACGGAGCGCAAACTGGCGGAACGAAAGGTCGAACACTACGCCGAGGTCCTTGCTGAGAAGAACGCGCAACTTGAATCCGACCTGCGCACGGCCCGCGAGTTGCAGCAGGCGTTCCTGCCACAGCAGTATCCCCGCATCACCGTGGGCGGGAGCACGGAATGCGCACTGCAGTTCTGTCACCGATATCGACCAAGCGCGGCGGTCGGCGGCGATTTCTTTGATGTGCTGCAGTTGTCGGAATCGGCGGCGGGCATCATCATTTGTGACGTGATGGGCAAGGGCGTCCAGGCGGCGCTAGTAACGGCGATGCTGCGGACGTTGTTGGAAGAATTTGGGCCGTTAGCGGACGATCCGGGCCGGTTTTTGACCGACGTCAGTCATGGATTGCAGAGCGGTTTTAAGCATATGCCGACACCGATGTTTGCAACGGCATGCTATCTCGTGGTGGACGCCGCAACGGGCGAGTTGCGCTACGCCAGCGCCGGTCACCCAAGCCCACTGCATGTGCGACCCGCTGCAGGCACGGTCGCGCCGTTGGCGCTGGCCGATGGCGAGCGCGGGCCGGCGTTGGGGATGTTCGATGGCGCAACGTATCGCACGGTGCGAGGACGATTGAGCGCGGGCGACGTGCTTGTGCTTTTCACGGATGGCGCATTTGAGGAAACTGGAACATCCGGAGAGGAATATGGCCAGCAACGGTTGCTGGACGCGGTGCGACGCCGAGCGACGCTGCCGCCGGCGCAACTGCTCGACGGCGTTCTGGCTGAAGTGCAACAGTTTTCCGGCTACGGCGAGTTTGAGGACGACGTGTGTCTTGTCGCCGTGCAGGCGGTCCGGCTCGGTTCATGAACGATCGCTGGGTATTGGTGGATGGGTACAATGTGTTGCACAGCTGGCCGCAGTTCGCCTCGCGCAAATCACGGCTGCGAACGCTGGAACAGCGGCGTGAAGGGTTGTTGCGGGTGTTGCGGCAGTATGCCGACCATAGCGGGCGACCGGTGACCGTGGTATTCGACGGTTATGGAGCAAGGCACAAACCGGTCAAGGGCGAGACAGAGACAGGGATGAACGCGGGTCGTGGGTTGGAAGTGTTGTTTTCAGACAGGGGCAAAACCGCCGACGAGGTGATTGAACGCGTGGTCGCACTGGCGCCGTGTCGAGAACGGATTCTTGTGGTGACATCGGACAACGTAGAGCGCCAAACCGTCGAGGCGCTCGGCGCGCAGAGCCAATCGGCCGAGTCGTTTGCGGTGGAGGTTGGCGATGTCTTGCGGGAGCTGGCAACGGCGGTGCGGCAACACGGGAGGCGGACCCGCCACAACATATCTGGGTTGCGCGAACATTTTTGAGCGATGAGTTGACAGAACGATGGGAAATTGACTAGGATGTTGACGGTTTTCAGGGAAAACGATTGAACGAAGGATGGCCTACATGAAAAGAATTGCCTCGATTGTGGTGATCGTAGCCTGCGTGGTCTCA
This sequence comes from uncultured Verrucomicrobiota bacterium, assembly GCA_903825695.1. Taxonomy (GTDB): domain Bacteria; phylum Verrucomicrobiota; class Verrucomicrobiia; order Palsa-1439; family Palsa-1439; genus CAIKBP01. The sequence goes on along the minus strand of CAIKBP010000101.1, from coordinate 6,425 downwards.
CTCGCACTGGTGTGGAAAGTGGGCGACATTAAGAAAAAACAAAAAGCCGAGATCGCCCAGCTAACCGATACCCTGAATGAAACCAATGCAAAGCTCGACAAAACCAGGATGGAACTTGCGGCCACCAAGACCGAACGCGATCAGCTCCAGGCCAAACTCGCCGACACCGACGCCAAACTGACAGTCGCGAACGCCACCATCGAGGAAAAGACGAAGACCGTGGCCGGCCTCCAAACGAAGGTGGCCGAGTTGGACAAGCGGGTTTCAGATGCCACCGCAAAGCTGACCGAAGCTGAGGGCACACTGCGGAAGATTAAGGACGCACTGGGGATTGGAGACATTGTTAATGTCGACGAGATTCGCAGTAGGGCGACCGCACAAGCCGATGAGAACAAGATGCTCGGCGAGCAACTCGCCAAGATGCGCAAGGCGAACGTCGAATTGCAGGCGTTGGCCCACACCCCAGAAGGACTGAAGGCGCGAGTGGCCGCAGTCGAAAACAAATGGGGTTTCCTGGTGTTGAACGTTGGCGCCCTTGATAAAGTGCACCGGGAAGCGCAGTTCCTTGTTTATCGGGACAGCCAGTTGATCGGCAAGGTGCAGGTTACATCGGTCGGGCCGAACACGTGCATTGCCCAGATGCTGCCGGAATATCGGCGCGGCACACCACGTGTGGGCGATTTAGCCGTCCGGTAGAGAAGGCGCGTCATGCGCTATTGGTTGTTTGTCCTTCTGCTTATCGTGGCGACAGCGTTTGGCAGCGGTTGTGCCACACCCAGCAGTGATGGCGTCAGCACCATCCCCTGGAACCGTCCCCAACCATGGGAGGGTGGCGGCGCCCTCGGCAGCATCATCAGTCCGCCGGGAAATCCGTGACGTTAACGGTCTTGGTTTCCACTCCGGGCAAAAGGGAACGCCAGGGTTTTAGATCAGCAGTTCCGCAATCTGGACGGCATTTAGCGCCGCGCCTTTCAATAACTGGTCGCCGCTGACAAACAACTCGATGCCACGGTCATCGTCGCGGGAGCAATCTTGGCGGATGCGGCCGACAAGGCAGTCGTATTGACCGCTGGCGTCGATCGGCATCGGATATTTCTTGTTGGCCGGATCGTCCACAACCTTCACGCCGGGCGCTTTGGACAGAATGGCGCGCGCTTCATCGGGCTTCATCGGGCGTTCGAACTCGATATTCACCGCCTCGCTGTGGGCGCGATATACCGGCACACGCACGCAGGTCGCCGAAATCTTTAGGGTCGGGTAATGCATGATCTTGCGCGATTCGTTGACGAATTTCATCTCTTCCTTGGTGTAACCGTTGTCGAGAAACGCGTCCACGTGCGGGAAGAGGTTGAACGCGATCGGCTGCGGCAACGCTTCAGCATGCACGTCCTTGTCGCCGCGCAGCAGTCTGGCAGTTTGCTCTTCGAGTTCGGCCATCGCTTTTGCACCCGCACCGCTGGCCGCCTGGTAGGTGGACACAACGATGCGCCTCACAGGATTCACCTTGTGCAACGGATAGACCGCCACCAGCATGATCGCGGTGGAACAATTCGGATTGGCGATGATCCCTTTATGTTTTTTCGCGTCCTCGGGGTTCACCTCGGGAACCACGAGCGGGACATCCGGCTCCATGCGGAACGCAGATGAGTTGTCAATCACCACCGCGCCCGCATTGACTGCCGCCGGGGCAAACTCCTTCGAGCGGGCCGCGCCCGCACTGAACAGCGCGAAATCGATCCCTTGAAACACATCTACCGTGAGCAACTCGACGGGAATCTGGCGTCCTTTGAACGGCAGCTTCTTGCCTACACTGCGCTCGGAAGCGAACAACCGTAGTTTCTTCACGGGAAAATTGCGTTTTTCCAGTGTCTCGATCATTGCGATACCGACCGCTCCGGTCGCGCCGACCACCGCCACATTGTATCCTCTGCTCATATTGTACCTTCTGCCTTGAGTGGGCCAAGATAGCCGTGGTTATTGCAGTGGTCAATCTTTGAACCACAACGGTATGGAACGTGCAGTTGACCCGGCGGCTATGCCGGCCAGCAGATTGGGTGTAGCACTACCCCTTGGGATCAGTAGCTCGCTGTGTCGATGCGCACCTTGCCGCGAAAGACGCGATAGATCACGACGGTGTACAGCAGCACAAACGGCATTCCGATGCCGGCGATCGCGGTCATGATCCGCAACGTCTTTTCGGACGAGGCCGCATTGTAAATGTCCAGACTCCATGACGGATTCAGCGACGAATGCACCAATTTGGGGAACAACGCCGCCCCAAGCAGTCCCGTAAGCGCCGTGATGGTGGCGCACGAGGACAGGAACGCCCAACCCAGCCGGCCGCGCCGCACCGCAAGCAGGATGACTGCGATGGCCAAGACGTTCAGCGCGACCACGGCCCACAGCGCCGGGTAGGTGTGGAAGTTGCGCAGGGCCGGCGGCACGGCGAACAGGGCGGCGCCGGTGGTGAGCAGGTACAGCAACACAAACACGCCATACGCGCGACGGAACCAGCCACGCACACGCTGCTGCAGGTCGCCGTCGGTTTTCAGTAGCAGGTACAGCGCGCCGTGCGTGGTAAACGTGGCGATCACCAGCGCGCCGACCAGCAACGGGAACGGCCGCAGCAGATCGGACAGGCCGCCCTGGAATTCCTTGTCCGCGCCAATGGGCAGACCACAGAGCGCATTGCCGGTGGCCACGCCGAACAAGAAGGTCGCGACAGCGCTGCCGCCGAAAAACACACGGTCCCACAAACTCCGCCAGCCCGGCGTGTCGCGTTTGCCACGGAACTCCATTGCAACTCCACGGGCAATCAACGCAATCAGCAACAGCACGAACGCGCTGTAAAAGCCCGAAAACACCGTCGCATAAGCGTGAGGAAACGCGGCAAACAGGGAGCCGCCAAATGCCAGCAGCCAGACCTCGTTACCGTCCCATACCGGGCCGATGGCGTTCATCAGTACCCGCCGTTCTTCATCTTTTCGAGCCGCAAGATGCAAGATCCCCACGCCGAGATCAAAACCGTCGAGGATCGCGTATCCGGCAAGTAGCACGCCGAGCAGGATAAACCAGAGCGTGTTCAGATTCATGATGTCGTCACCTTACCTTGCTGGTTCTTCGGGTCCCCGCTTGATCTTGTCGGCCATCACGTGCAGCCAGACTGCAAACAACAACAGGTAGATTAGCCCGAACGACACAATCGAGAACAGCACCTGTCCTGCTGATACCGCCTTGGAAACCGCGTCACTGGTGCGCAGCAATTCATACACCACCCACGGCTGGCGGCCCAGTTCGGTTGCGCACCAGCCAAGGTGGTTTGCCAGATAAGGCAGTGGAATGGCCAACACGAACAACCGCAGCAGCCAGCGCGTCTCAAACAACCTGCCGCGCCAGCGTAAAAACGCCGCCAGCAGCGTCGTCGCAATGAAAAACAGCCCCAGCCACACCATGATGTGGAACGACAAGAACGTCGGCAGCACCGGTGCCCACTCGTTGCGCGGGAACTTGTCCAACCCCAGCACCGAATCGCGGAAGTTGTTGTGTGCCAGAAGGCTCGCCAAACCCGGCACGGCGATGCCGTGCTTCACCAGTCGCGCGTCGGCGTCGGGCAAGCCGAAGACGTACAACGGCGTGGCGTTCTCCGTCTGGAAAATCGCCTCCATCGCCGCAAGCTTGGCTGGTTGGTATTTGGCGGTGTTCTGGCCGTGCAAGTGTCCCGAGACGAGCGCCGACAACGCCGCCGGCAGCCCGACAGCCAGCGCGATGGTGAAACCCTTCTTCGCAAACTCCAGATGCCGGCCCTTTAAGAGGTAGTACGCCGAAACACCCATCACGAAAAATGCCGCGAGAATGTAGGCACCGATCAGCGTGTGAGTCAGCCGGATCATGCACGACGGGTTGAACACCATTGCCCAGAAATCCGTTATTTCCGCCCGGGCGTTCAGGCCTTGGCCGACGATGTGGAATCCGGCGGGCGTTTGTTGCCATGAATTGGCCGCCACAATCCAGACCGCCGACAGCGTCGCGCCGAATGCCACCATGCAAGTGGCAAACAGATGCATCCGCTGGGAAATCCGGTCCCAGCCAAACACCAACAACGCGAGAAACCCAGATTCCAGAAAGAACGCGAGGATGCCTTCCGCCGCAAGTGGGGAACCGAACACGTCGCCGACATAGCGTGAGTACGTGGCCCAGTTCGTGCCGAACTCGAACTCCATTACAATGCCCGTTGTCACACCGAGCGCGAAGTTTAGCCCGAAGATACTTGTCCAAAATCGCGCCATCGCTTTGTACTGGGGATCGCGCGACCGCAGCCACACCGCTTCCATGATGACCAGCAGACCGGCCAGCCCGATTGTTAGCGGTGGGAACAGATAATGGAACATCACCGTTAACGCAAACTGCAGGCGCGCCAAAATCACCGGATCCAAATGTGTCGGCACAATCCTCCAGCCGGTTCAGCCTTCCGGATCGGCTCACTCACGGGGTGAGACGGTAATAATTATCCGGGTTGTACAGGTAATAGCAGTCCACTGGGTCGAGCCGCGGGAGCAAGACATACCGGCGACCATTGGCGTCGACGTGTTCCTGCAGCGCTGATTGGCCATTACCGCGGCCAGGCGAAGGTGGGCCGGCCAGCGCGGAGGGGGCGTCGGGATTCTTGTCGTAGGATTCTTCCCGAACCGTTTCGGCAATTTCGTCCACCCACTTCAGCTTGCGCGCACTGTCGCCAAACTCCATCCAATTACCAGTGCTGCGATTTTGATACATGCGCTTGATGAATTCATCCAGGCCGATCCCCATTTTGGCGGCGACCGGCGTAGCGAGGCGTTTCCACCATTCCTCGAGTATTTTGAGATTTTCCTTCTGCTCGGTTAGATTGCCGAAAGAACCGGCGAGGATCTGGTGGTGGAGGACGATTGCGTTCGGGTACGCGAACGATCTTTTTGACTGCGTGACTATGTTGGCGGCCATGCTGGCCGCGAACGATTTCACGACGACATAAATCGGAGCCGCGCTGCCTTCCATCGCTTTGAGGATCTTATAGCCGGCCATGACCGAGCCACCCGGTGACTCGTCGATCACGATGAATATCGGATATTCCCTGTTCTGGTTGTTGAAATAATCTATTCGCTCCGCGATATAATCCGCCGTGTCCCCCCAGATGGGGCCGTTCAGAGCAATCCGGCGGTCGCTGATGGTCAGCACGCCGTCTTTGAACGGTTCCTTGGTGTACTGAATATCGCGGTTGACCCGGTTCTTCCACATGTCGCGCTTCGCGCGCAGATCAAGCTCGTCATTAAGCTTTGCCACCTGCAGTTCAAACTCCGAACGCTGCGCTTGCAGATCCGCCACGCGCACCCTCAGTTCCTGCTCGCGCTGCGTCAGTTCCCGTGTCTTGGCAGCAAGCTCGGCGCCCGCCAGGTCGTTGGCGAGCTTGGTCCTCTCCAGTATATCCCGCGCATCGGCCAACTCAGTATCGAGTCGTATTTTGCGCTCGGCGTCCTTGATGGAGGCGCGCTTGGTGAGCAGATCTGCTTGCTTGGTCAGCTTCTCGATTTCCGCCTGTAAACCGGCGACCTCCGCCTGAAGCTTCTGCTGATTGAGCGAGTTTTCGAGTTCCAGTTTCTGTTTCTCGGCTGCCAGACTGGCGAGTTCTTTCCGCAACTGTTGCTCGGCAATGCCGTTCTCCAAAGTCAGTTTCTCCTGCTGCTTTCGCAGCTCCGGAAACGCGCTGGATGGCTCGGCTGACTTGGCTTCCGCAGCCGGTTTAACGTCGTTGGTTTGACCCTTTGCCTGGGCAAGCGCTCGAGACGCCGCGCTGCCGCCCAGCAACAAGGCCGTAATGAACCCCACGAGCAAAGAGCGAAAATGTGATCTCATAAATTTGTCCCTCCGGTGTAGAGATTACGCTTATCTACAGATACTACCGTCAGTGGTTCGAGCCCGGCAATCAGAATCACACGACCGTTTCAGGACACTGTCGCCGCAACCAAGTCGCCGACTTCCTTCGTGCCATAGCCCATCTTGCTCGCCGCAAGGCTCTTGAGTTTCTCGCGCACAACCTTGATTACGGCCTGCTCAATTGCAGCAGCCGCTTCGACCTCGCCCAAATAGTCGAGCATCATGCCACCGGCGCAGACGGCGGCCAGCGGATTTATGACGTTCTTACCCGTGTATTTCGGCGCGCTGCCGCCGATCGGCTCGAACATGCTCGTGCCCTGCGGGTTGATGTTGCCACCAGCAGCGATGCCCATGCCGCCCTGAATCATTGCACCAAGATCAGTGATTATGTCGCCAAACATGTTGTCGGTCACGATCACGTCGAACCATTCCGGGTTTTTCACGAACCACATGCAGGTGGCGTCCACGTGGGCGTAATCACGTTTGATGTCGGGATAGTCTTTCTGGCCGATCTCGTG
>CAIKBP010000100.1 GCA_903825695.1 uncultured Verrucomicrobiota bacterium | reverse complement strand
CGCTCAGTGGCCAAAGCTCTCGCGTTACGTAGAGAACGGCAGCTACCCCATCGACAACAACCCTTGCGAGAATTCGATCCGCCCATTTGTCGTTGGAAGACGCAACTGGTTGTTCTCGGACACCGTGGCCGGCGCCAACGCTAGCGCAAACCTGTACTCGCTGCTGCAGACCTGCAAGGTCAACGGGATCAACTCGTACCGCTATCTGCAAGCCCTGCTCGTGGCACTGCCACTGGCTCAGACCGCCGACGACTACGAGGCACTGCTGCCTTGGAACATTGCGCTGACATCCGAATAGGATCGAGCGGCCTAGCCGCCCACACCAATCACATCTGAGTCGGCAACGCAAGGGACGCGGTTAATAGACGGCTTACGCTCATGGCGCAGGCCGCCTGCAATGCCGGCGTAGACCCGCGCGATCTGAGCTTCAAGCACACCGTGCAACTGTGGACAGAGTGGGGCTCGCGACGTTTGTCGGCCACAAAGGACTGCGGGCGACTGTTCACATTGATCGCCCAAAGCAGATGTCAATCGAAGTAAAGATGCAACCCCTGTAGGTTTGGCTTCCCCGAGGAGAAAGGCTGTTCCGCAACGGGTCGCGTTTGCGGAATTACTTCAACATCGATTGCATTAAAGTTGCAACTATAGAGGAATTTGAAGTAAAGTCGCGACTTCTGTGCACTTCACACATGCCATGTTTGTACCTGTTGCGCTCGCCTTGATCCAACGGAATCAACCTCGACGCCGGCTCTTGGTCTGCCGCTTGGCTGGCAAATTTGGCGCCTTGTGACCAAAGTGCGCATCGAGGTCTGCGCTACAAACAGGCACAGGATTGGCTCAATGAGGGCCTGCATCTTTCGGCGTGGATGCGGATGCGGATGCGGATCGCTCGATTCATGCAAGCGAAAGACGCCTACTTGCTGAGCGGAGTAATGGTCAATCCGCTGGATTTGGCAAACGCTCGACAGCCAAAGACTGGAAATAGTTGCATGTTTACTTCAATTAATCTCCAAACCCTTGATTTCAAATAGAAAATTGACTACCGACGACGAAAACCGATGATAGTTGCGACTTTACTAGCAAAAACGTATCGACTTTACTTCGTTTGACACCTGGCGCATGAGCTCCTTGCGCCGGTGCTCGATATGGCGCAGGTCCGTGGTGGTCTCGGACCATTCCAGGTAGCGCACAAAAGCCTGGCGCAAATCCAGGCCGTACAAGGCCGATCGCAAAAACGCGAAGTGATGCACGCCCAGCGCACGCGCGTCGCGCACCACGGCCGCTTTCGCGCCAGGCGGGCGCCCTCGCCTTTTGGGCAGCGCGCTGTGGAACAGCGGGACGTGTTCAGAGGGGGATTCGGTGGCGAAAGCGCTCAAGACGGTGGTTCAGTTTGAAAATGCCTGTTTAGATCATTATATATCACGCCATGATTATAGGGATAATCATGACGTATCTACGACATATTAAATCACCCTAACCGCCAAAATCGCAGGAAATGCTGCCATTGACCACAGCCCCGCCTCCAAGCGATTTAAAGGCCCATAGGGCGCACGGCCCCAGATGGCACACCAACTGGCACAAACATCACTTCCAAGGCATCACAGGCCGTCTG
>CAIKBP010000099.1 GCA_903825695.1 uncultured Verrucomicrobiota bacterium | reverse complement strand
GCATCTGCGGTCCCGCTGCGCCCCAGAGCGATAAATCCGGCGCGAGCCGTTTGAGGGCGCGACAAACCGCCGCGGCATTTTGATCACCGCTGGGTTCGCCGACGATGAAACAGATGGAGTGGTGCATGGCTACATGGTCAAATAGTTACATGGTTAAATGGCTAAATAGGTTTTGCGGGTCTGCTGGCAACTCATCCCGGGAAAATCCTATTGAACTATTTACCTATTTAACTATTCAACGATTCACCTATTCAACGATTAAACCATTCAACAATTTAACCAGTATTCCCATCTCTAATCCGTTCCGTAACCGACATTGCCAGGTCCAACGCGGCGGTAGCTACCTCCCCCGACACGAGCGGGTCGCGCCTTTCGCGGACGCACCCGACGAAATGACGCAGCTCGCGGGTGAGCGCGTCATCCTTTTCGATCGGTACCGGCTCGCGCACTATTTTACGGCCGGCGAACTCGGAAACGATCGTGGCGCCCTTGCCGGCCAACAATTTCTTGAGCAGGCTGGATTCGGCGGCACCGGCGCCCGCCAACCGATAGATCTGGCCTTCCTGCCGCATGTAATCGAGGGAGATATAAGCGTCGCCTTGGAACACCCGGATCTTGCGCATCCGCTCGGCGCTGATCCGGCTGGCGGTGACATTGGCTACGCAGCCGTTGGCAAAGCGTAATCGCACATTGGCGATATCTTCCTGCTTGCTCAACACCGGGACCCCCACCGCGTCGAACGAAACCAGTTTCGACCGCACGATGGCAAGCAACACGTCGAAATCATGGATCATCAGATCCAACACCACGCCGATATCGGTAGAGCGGCCGGGATAAGGCGAAAGCCGGTGCACCTCGATGAATCGCGGCTCGGTTAGCACCGTCTCGAGATAACGCATCACCGGGTTGAACCGCTCGACATGACCAACCTGCAACACGCAATGGTTCTCACGTGCCAGCCGCACCATCGCCTGTGCCTGCGGCATGGTCGAACAGATCGGTTTCTCCACCAGGACATGCCGGCCCTGCTCCAAAAACACTTTCGCCACCTCGAAATGGTTGTCGGTGGGAGTACAGACGCTCACCGCGTCGCAGCCGATTGCCATCTCGTCGAGACTGTTGAAAACGCAACAGCCATATTTCTTTTTCGCCTCGCGGGTCTTGGCCAGGTCGGTGTCGAACACCCCGACCAATTCCAACGCCGGGTCGGTCGCGGCCAGCTTCGCGTAAACGCCAGCGTGGACGTTACCCAGATGCCCGATCCCCACTACCCCGACTTTCAATGGCGCGTTCATTGCGGATGTACTTGTATATAGCAAAAGATTCGCATGGGACAAAGTGCAAAGGTAATTCCCGCCGACTGCTTCGTGGCGGCGCAGCCGCCCCGCCCCGCTATTTCTCGGGTGGCGTCAGCGAAATCTTGATGTTCTTGAGCGGCTTACCGTCGGCATCCACCAACTTCAACGCGCCGGCAAAATCAACCTTCTCGTTGATTACCACGAACATCACCGTGTTGACGCCTTTCTTCAGGACGAAAGGTTCGCTGGTGTCCTGGTCCGGCTCGAAAGTGCGCGGCTGATCGGCGCGCAGCACTTCCTTG
>CAIKBP010000098.1 GCA_903825695.1 uncultured Verrucomicrobiota bacterium | reverse complement strand
CGCCTTGCAAAATTGGGCATCAACCCAAGGCCACAGTTCAAGGAAATTGCCGTCACAACCAGCCCAATTGCAGGTGAGTCTTTCGTTCTCACCGGCACACTGCCGACGCTCTCTCGTGACGACGCCTCCGCGCTCATTCGCGAAGCCGGTGGCAATGTCACTGGCTCGGTCAGCAAGAACACAGATTACGTACTGGTCGGTGAGAAAGAAGGTTCAAAGCTCAAGAAGGCTCAGGAACTCGGTGTGAAAACGATAGACGAGAAAGAATTTCTAAGCATGCTCAAAAGCGCAAGCCCTCCGAGCGCGAAGCGTCAGTCGTAGATTGATCTCGAACTTCAATAGAACGTGATCTTTTATGAATTCGTCGAATCTACTTTTCCTTGACATCGAAACGACAGGCCTAAGCAGAACCATGGACGAAATGACCTCATTGGTCTGGTACTTTCGTGGGTCATGGCACAAGTGGATACGAGAGGTAGATCATCCCGACGCATTCCTGAAAGATTGGTCCGCATCAGAAATGCTTTGCACCTACAACGGGAAATGCTTTGATGAACCTTTCCTGTGCAAAACCTTTGATGTTCCGAGGCATCCCTATCATCACGACCTTCGCTACTCGCTCGCTCGCCTCGGCATAAAGGGTGGTCTAAAGCCGATCTCTGCATCGCAGGGCATAGAGAGTCCTCTAGGTATTAGCGAACTTGATGGGTGTCACGCTGTGCTTCTGTGGAATTTGCACCAGCAAGGTTCTAAACATGCTTTGGATTGCTTGCTTGCTTACAATGCAAACGACGTGATTCTGACTCATAGTCTCTACGGCAAGTTTATTGAAAAAGTATCTCCTTTGCCTTCCATACCGTGGAAGTACGATCTCCTGTGGCTAACCGAGTTTATTCAACAGCACCCGATTTCTGAGATAAGTCAGAGGCGAATGACTCGGCGGGTTTCGCACACGGAAGCGCTAGTACAACGCCTAACATCGGAGCAATCAGTTAATCGCGATGGCGAATGGTATGGGAGTGTTATTGTCTTTACAGGTTGGATGCTTGACCGTGCAGGAGCAAAAATGCCCAGACCGAAAGCTAGGGAAATCGCAAACTCAGTTGGCTTCGTCTGGGCCGAGAGAGTGATTTCAGGTTGTACTCATCTCGTCGCAGCCCAAAACGCCAGCGATACGAGAAAATCCCAAGCCGCCCGAAAACTCGGGATAACGATTATGAGTCCCCTAGAGTTTTGGGAGTTGATCGAGTCAAGTAAATCGCCATCCTGACACAAGCACGGGCGCCAACATCACCGACAACGTCAGCAAGAAAACCAATTACCTTGTCGTCGGCCAAGATGCCGGCTCTAAACTGGACAAAGCCCGCAAGCTTGGTGTGAAAACCCTGACTGAGCAGGAATTCCTAAACCTGTTGAAGTGAAATCGTAGCTGTGGTTACAAACTACCGACTTCAGGGATGTTTTACCCCTCAGTGCCGGTGCGCTGGGCCGCAGCAACCACAGCCACCGCTGGTCTTCATCGGGCATGCAGCCGGCAGCGAAGACGATGAAGGTTGCGCAACCGAGGTGGCAAATATCGAAAGCTTCTTTGCCAGCTTTTTAGAGCCGCAATGCGGGCAGGACGTGCCCTCCCATTTGCTGGAGCGCACCAGTAACTCGAAATCCTTCTGACATTTCGGACAATGAAACTCGTATAGCGGCATGATGAAGCCTTTTCCCTCTTATTGCGGTGTTGCGTCAAGAAGCTGTTGCATCTCGGGTCTCTCACGCTCCCGTGCCTGAATCTGCCGGATCCTGCTGTCCTCGATCTCCTGCCGAATAGGAATCCGCATCAAGTATGCGTTGTAGCTGAGTTTGATCTCTGCGCGCTTGTTCACGAACGTGGCGATCCTCGCCGTTAAATTCTGCGCTACGGAATGCACGTCCGTGTCCTCGTATTTGATCTGAATGTCGGCAAGAGACAGTTCGATTCCAAGCTTGCGGGCTTCATTCACCAGATTCTGTTTCACAGCCGGCTGTGAGTTCTCGTCCACGGAATTCAGCTGCTGATCGACAACCTTGGCAAAATTGGTTTTCGCATTGAAAATATCAGCCAGTTGCGAAGCCGTATAACCGATTAGGCCAATAACGATAACTACAATCAAAAACGTTTTCATGTGTGTGTGCCCCCAAAAACCTTCTGCGCCGTGCGGAAATGCATCTTGGCAACCCGCGCCAGCGCGTCACGACCATGTTTGCCTACCAGTTCTCGCGCGACATCCACCACCGCTTCCGACGCGCCTTTTGGCAGCTTTACGCCGAACTCTTTGCCGAGCGCGCCCAGCCGATGGACGAACCCATCTCGCGCGATGATCGATGCTGCGGCAACAGCCAGATCGCTCTCGGCCTTGTGCCGCTGCACCAACTCGATCTTCTTGCCCCGTTCCATCAATGCCCGCTTGATGATATTCTTGTTACCGAACTGATCCGAAATCGCCTTTCCACAACTCACCATGGCCAAAAGATTCTCAATCACCCGGGCGTGGCCCCAACCGAGGATGTCATTAACGTTGCGCATCTTGGCGTGCAACCGGTTGTAAGCTTCCGGCCCGATGGCAACTACATCGAACATGCACCCCGGCGTGGCGCGAATCTGTTTTCCGATCTCGGCGATGCGCGCATCACCTTTGATAAGCTTACTATCTCGCACACCGATTTCCATCAGGTTCTTCGCCGCCGCTTCGTTGACGTACACGCCCGCCACCACCAATGGCCCGAAGAAATCGCCCTTGCCGCTTTCGTCAACGCCGATGCGCGGCTCCAGCATCGTCGGGTCTAGGATATGTTCGTAGCCGAGCCGTGCTTCGCCAAGCAGAATCGGTTCGAGATAGAACTGCACAAAGTCGGTGGTCCCCTTCCCTTGTACGACCAGTTTGCCGCTCTTATACACCGCCACGTTGACCTTATCGCCGCGATGCTCGGCACCGAAATGCGCGTACGGCACCTCACGGAACTCAAACCCACGCGCCCGTAGGTCTGCCTTGAGGCGCGTGACCTTATCAGCTGTCAGCGAGCATGTGTAGGATGAACGCTTGGGCATAAGTACACGATTCCACAGCTTCCCCACACGGGTCAATCTCGAAAGTTTACCCCGAAGGATTCGGGGCGTTCGGGGTTGGCGTTGCCCGCAGCGCATCAGCACGCAGTGAGAGCAGCAGTTGTTCAGCCGGCAAGTCACACCAGCAGCAACTGTTCGTCGCCATCAGGAATCCCGCAAACTCGCAATTTCGGATACCGTTGCATCAAGGTAGCCGGCACACGAAGTTTCGCGCCACCGCTGAGCCTGGCTTTCATCTGGAGTGCATTGGAAAACGCCTTGGCATCCTTGTGGTTGTTGAAAATAACAAACGTCTTCTTCACCCTAGCCGCGACCTGCCGAATCTTCGGTTCCAGCTCGGCCAATTCCGCCTCAGAGTAGAGATAATCGTAGCGCTCTCCAGATGCGTTTTGTTCCTCGCGGAACCAGTTGCGCGCGTTGCGACCGTGGAGACGGTAGTAGCCCGTATCGGAGGTGGTGTGGGCCGTGGGAGGGATGCAGTGGCCCAGCGCGGGCTGGTCGACATTGCAGAACGTTAGACACCACGCGCGGAAGAACTTCAGGGTCCCGTCGGCGGCGTCACCGAGCCAGGAATCGTGCCGGAGTTCGACAGCCACGGGCCAGTCGGTGAATGCACCCGCGATGTGCGCGAGCCAGTCGCGATTGCGAGCGTCGTTGCGGAACGACCACGGGAACTGGAACAGCAGTGCGTCGAGCCGCCCTGCCTCGCGCAGTGGCGCTAGCCCGCGCGTGAACACATCGTACTCAGCCTGTGTCCACAGCGTCGCGCGTTTGTGGGTGAACCGTTGCCAAGCCTTCGCCAGAAAGCGAAAACCGGGCTTGGCCGCCGTCGCTTTCACCCATTTGGCCGCCGTCTGCGGCGACGGTGGGCGATAGAATGAGCTGTCCACTTCCACACAGTCCATGTACCGGACTACCGTGCACAAATGGTCCACAGCTTTGGCAGACGGATAAACCACATTCGCCCAGTCGGGATAACTCCATCCAGCCGTGCCGACAAGAATTTGCGGGACCGCCACATTGAAATCATAGCGTCAGAACACAGTCTGGCGATAGTGAAAAGCGCCCATCGCCATTGAAATGTGTTTTGACATCGCCACACAGGGTTGACAAACTTTCGTTCGCTTGCCCCGAACGCCCCGATTTTATCGGGGTAAACTTTCAGAGCAGGCGGGCTGGAAAACATGGGCGAACAATTGAGACGACAAGAAATAGCTCGTTCCACAAATGAGGCCTCTGGAGCAAGTCCGCTCTTGGAGGCGCGGCTCTGGCCCGCGTGTGGGGCGCGGACGCATTTGATCGTGGCGTTGGCACTGGGGTTTGTCGTCGGTTTGTCATACTCCAGCGCATTTCGCACCGCCGAATTCCCCGGCGGCTTCGCGTTGGACAACAAGTTCATCGTTCTTGAAGACCCGCGTCTCCATAACGCAACGAAAGATAACATCCGACTCATCTTCACGCAGGATTACTGGTGGCCGAAGGGGACCGCTGGTTTATACCGGCCAGTGACGACCCTGTCGTACCTGTTTAACTTCGCCGTGCTCGGCAACAAGGATCACGCCATCGGGTACCTCATCATAAATGTGTTGCTGCACTGGGCCAATGCGCTGCTGGTGTACTTTCTCGCCCTGATATTGTTGGAGAATTACTGGTTGGCGACGTTTACTGCTGCGCTATTTGCGGCACATCCGCTCGGCACCGAAGTGGTGACTAACATTGTCGGCCGGGCCGATGAGTTCGCCGCGCTGTCGGTGTTGGGAGGATTCCTGCTGTACGTCAAAAGCACAACCGTGACCGGCTGGCGCAAAGTGCCGTGGCTCGCTGGCCTGATGTTGACGACGGCGCTCGGCGTTTTCTGCAAAGAGAGCGCGGTGGTGATGATTGGCGCGATCGTGGCGTATGATTTTGTGTATCGGATACAGCCCAAACGCCCGCAGTGGCTATTGAATCTGGTGTCGAATTCTTGGGGTTTTCTCCACACCGGCTACGTCTGGCTTATGCCGCCATTAGTTGGGTTGTGGGTAGTGCGCGCACATCTGTTCTCCAACCTGCCGCCACCCGAACTGCCCTTTGTAGACAATCCGCTGGTGGATGCCAACTTCTGGATCTCGCGTTTGACGGCGATCAAGGTCATCGGCCACTACCTGGGCTTATTGGTTTGGCCGTGGTCGCTGTCCTGTGATTACTCCTACAACCAGATCCCGTTGGTAACGTGGTGGTTCCGCACGTGGGAAGACTGGAAAACGGCGCTCGCGTTGTTGGCGGTGGTCGCCATCGTCATCGTTACCGTCCGCCAGTTTCGCCGCAACAAGGCGGCGTGTTTCTTCATTCTGTTCGGCTTTCTTTGCTTCCTGCCGGCATCCAATCTGGTTTTCATCTGCGGCACGATCATGGCTGAACGATTGATGTACCTGCCGATGATCGGCTTTGCTGGTTGCGCGGTCATCACAATCCATTCGGTGGCGACATGTCTGGCCCGGCGGCTACGGGGTCGGCCCGGCACCAAACTTCATCTTCACCCCGAACCACAGATCGCATCCATGCTGGCGGGACCGATATTGTGCGCGCTCGTGGTTCTCTATGGGGCGCGGACATTCGTCCGCAACTTCGACTGGCAAAATGACGTCACCCTCTGGACTTCTGCCGTCCGAGTTTGCCCGAATAGTTTCAAGACGCACAAGTCGCTGGCTTACGCGCTTTATGAGAAAGATGGCCCTGGGTACAAGAACATCGACAGGATCATCCGAGAGGCGGAAGAAGCGACGCGCATCACAGATATGGCCCCGATCAAAGATCGGGCGTCTATAGTGTATCTACATCTTGGCACATACTACCGCATCAAGGGCGATAAGTTGCTGCAGCGCGTCGGTACCGACACTTTTGCGGTTTCCGGGCAAAGCGCGCAGTATTATCACAAGGCGATCGACACCTTGCTGCAGGCTGTGAACATTGATCACCAATTTAACGAGATGCAACGGGAGAAGGATTTGCGGCGTGGACGCCGCCCTGAGCAAATCCGCGATGCAGGCAACCAGGAAATCTACCTTCACCTGGGATTGACGTATATGCGGCTGTTGAAATACGGCAACGCGCTGCAAGAGTTTTTCTACGCTCAACATCTCGTTCCAAACAATCCTGACATCTATCTAAACATCGGCCGCGCGTATCTGGCCATGGGACAAAAGGAGGACGCTGCCGTGGCGCTGCTCCAGACCTATCTGCTTGACAACAGCCGCAGAGACGTTGGAGGACAACTCTTGGAACTTTACAGGGATTTGGACCGTGACAACTGCGCAATCATAGGCGTCGACAACAAGTCACAACTCAATCTCGGCTGCCCGATTATCCGACGGCACGTCTGTCTGGCTTATCTCGGCCTGACGCGTGTGTTCATTGAAGCAAAGCAAGAGGCACTCGCACGCCAATTCAAGGACATTGCCATTAAGAATTACTCTTGCGCACCGGAAGAATTCAACCGACTATTACCTTAATTGTTGTTGCTCCAACCAAACTGTCATATGAAAACCATATCATGGCTTTTGGCGCTGACTATGACGGCCAGCTTTATCGCCGCGACACACCGTGTCATGGCTGCAGAACCTACAGTGCCACAATCGCTGACGCTCCAACAGTGCGTTGATCTTACGCTTAAACAAAACCCTTCCGTCCTCAAGGCCAAACAAGAGCTGCGACGAACCCATGGCTTGATAGTTGAAGCGCGCGCAGCGTTTATACCGCAGCTCACAGCTTCGGGCAACTACAGCCAGGTTGACAAGAATGCAATCGACATCCCCAATCTATCTGCCATAAGCAATTTCCCGTCCATACCCGGCCTCACCTCCGTAAGCCGCAATCAGGAACGCCCATGGTCGGCACAAGTGGAAGTGTCGCAACTTGTTTATTCCGGTGGTCGCGCCAGCGGTAACCTCCATGTGGCGCACTTGAGCGATCAGATCGCTGCGCTCGGGTTCCAGCAAACGGTGGCGGACACTGTTTTTGCCGTGCGCAATGCGTTCTACCAAATCCAGCTCAACAAGGCCCAGGTCACCGTGCGAGAGCAATCCGTGAAACTGCTCGAACAACAACTGGAAGACGCAAAGCATCGGTTCGACGCAGGCACCGTCCCGCATTTCGATGTCCTGCGCGCCGATGTTGAGTTGGCCAACGCCAAGCCGCCGCTCATACGCGTTCAAAACAATCTCCGTCTCGCGCGAGAAGCGTTGGTTAAACTTCTCGCCATTGATATACCGGGGAAACGCGCGGAATTCACCGACATCGAGTTCATCGGCGAACTTGCCTACGAACATCGCGCATGGGACCTGCCGACGGCGTTTTCCATGGCGCTGGAACATCGGCCTGAATTACAGCAGGCAGAAAAGCGTGCGAGCGTTTTCAAGGAGAACATCAAGGTTGCATCCTCCGGTTACCAACCGCAAGTTTCTATCTTTGGCAATTACGGCGTCCACGATTCGCCTTTCGCAGAAAATCTCGACAGCACAGTCCATGGCTGGGCAGTTGGCGCACAGGCTTCCTGGTCGATTTTTGACGGGATGCTGACTCATGGTAAGGTATTACAGGCACGCGCACAGTTTGAACAGGCAGCGCTGGATTACGAGGACACACGCCGAGGAATAGAATTGGAGGTTCGTCAAGCTTACTCCGACTATTTGCAGGCGCTGGAATTGTTCCAAGCTCAGGAAAAGACAGTGGAGGAAGCCGAGGAAAGCCTTCGCCTGGCAGAAGCCCGTTTTCAGGCGGGCACAGGCACCCAGCTTGAAGTTCTCAGTGCACAAACTGCTCTGACAGAAGCGCGCTCGAACGAAATCCAGGCCCTCTACGATTACAATGTCGCCAATGCCACCCTCGACCGCGTGACAGGCAGCACGGTCGAGGTCATCCAATAGCTCATGCAATTCGAAACGTTCGCACCGCTGGCTCGGCTCACCTTCATCACCCATGCGTTTACACTACGCGGGGAACAAGATACCAGGGCGGACGATTTTGAATCCCTCGTACTAAAGTCGCTTGGCTTCCCGCCGCGGCATTATGCTTCTGCCGAACAGACGCACGGGAATGCGGTCGCCATCGTGACCAAGCCTGTTCCGCGAATCCCCGCCGTCGATGCACTGATCACGAGCGCAGCAAACCTGCCGTTGATGATTCGCTGCGCTGATTGCGCAGGGGTGTTCATCGTGGACTGCGCGACGCCAGCCATCGCTTTGATCCATTCCGGCAAACGCGGAACACTGGCTAACGTCACCGGTAACGCCGTGACAACAATGCGAGAGGTTTTTGGCACTGAGCCGCAGCAGTGCATCGCCGCCATCAGTCCCTCCATCGGGCCATGCCACTATGAGATGGACATCTGGTCTAGCATCGAGGCCCAGCTTCGCAGGGCGGGCGTGTCAGAGATTTATAATTCGCGCGTCTGCACGGCCTGCCATCCCGACCGTTATTTCTCGTATCGGGCGGAACACGGCCCCACCGGACGCATGTTCGCGCTACTGGCGCTTCGCGCCTGCTGAGCACGCCGGTGGGCGCGGCGATTCTCTGCTTGGCGCAACGCGCTCTCGTCCATACAATATCTTGCGCATGAAGAATATGCCCGCGAATCGCGCCGTGTTTTTGGACCGGGACGGTACCCTCATGGAAGACGCCAATTATGTCGGCAGTCTGGACGGTGTGATACTGATTCCATGTGCCGCAACGGCGTTGAAAAGGCTGCACGAGGCCGGCTATAAGTTGTTTGTTATTACCAACCAGTCAGGTGTGGGCCGCGGTTATTTCCCGAGTGAAGCCGTCCAGCAAATCCATGCCCACCTCGATGAACAGTTCGGCAAACACGGGGTAAAAATCGACCGGTACTACGTTTGCCCTCACCACCCCGAGGACAACTGCGACTGTCGCAAGCCGAAGCCGAAGTTCCTTCTGGAGGCCGCCAGCGAGTACGGCCTGAACCTCTCCAACTGCTTTATGATCGGCGACCGTCCAAGTGACCTTATGGCGGGCCGCAACGCAGGGGCGAAAATAATTCTGGTGCTGACCGGCGTCGGCCAAGAAACGCGTGCCAAACGCGAAGTGACGCCAGACTGCGTGGCGCGAGATATTTCAGCTGCTGCGGACTGGATTCTTCAACAGCCGGACTGATAACGTTCTGGACTGAAACCGGCTACGGGCTTGTCACCGTTATCTTGGCTTTGCCAGAGCCACCTCTGACACCGGAACTAATCACGATGAAGTACGTGTTCGAGCCGTCTGTTGAGAACTGGACCCTCGACTGCAATTTTCCCGGTGTATTAGGGTCATTATCATTCGAGGCGACCAGAGTCAACGAGTCGCAGGTCCCTTGCCAAACGGTCAGCATCGTGTCGAAGTTGCTGCCGACCGTGTTGGCTGTAAACCATCGTCCGGGCGACCCGACATCAGGTGTGATCTTGTACCAGACCAAGTGTCCGCTGATGACGGCACTCGATACAACATCGGTAACCGAATTCACACTGTATTGGATCGCATTAACGGACCGTTTGAACGGCATGGTCGTGGTAATGAGATATCTCGTCT
>CAIKBP010000097.1 GCA_903825695.1 uncultured Verrucomicrobiota bacterium | reverse complement strand
TGCAAGCGTTCCAGCAACTGCCGGTGACCGGCGTCGGTGTGAGGAACCGACCACGCGGCGTGATCGGTCTGGATTTGCAGAGAATCCTTGGCGATGTCGATGGCGACATAGTTGGGATCACTACTGTCCGATTAAGAACTGGCTGATGTTGAGTTGATGCCTGTCAAATAAGGGCCAAAGTACGGTCATGAGTTTTTTCGATTTCAATTCCAATAGCCTCCTGTGGGGCGTATCCGGCTCCGACCACACAAGAGGAGACCTGCATGCACGAAGGCCGGACGGTGTTCGCCCAGTTGATGGATTGGCTGCCCAAGTACGAGTTCGACAAGTGTGTTCGTCGCCATCGTGGCGATTACCACGTCCGCTCGCTGACCTGTTACGAGCAGTTCCTGATCATGGCGTTCGCGCAACTGACCTATCGCGAGAGTCTGCGCGACATCGAGACCTGCCTGCGCGCCCTCGGTCCGAAACTCTATCATGCTGGGATTCGTGGCCGGGTGTGCCGCAGCACTTTGGCCGACGCCAACGAGAGACGTCTGTGGTCGATCTACGCCGACTTCGCCCAAGTGCTCATTGCTCAAGCCAGCCCCTTGTACGCCGACGAGGACTTGGGCGTCGAATTGCAGCAAGCGGCTTACGCGTTGGATTCCACCACCATCGACTTGTGCCTGGCACTGTTCCCGTGGGCCAAGTTCCGACGACACAAGGCGGCGATCAAACTCCACACCCTGCTGCGGTTGCGCGGTGCCTTCCCAACCGTTGTCATTATTACGTCCGGCAAGGTTCACGATGTGAACATCCTCGACGAACTGGGCTTCGAGCCGGGGGCGTTTTACATCTTCGACCGCGGTTACCTGGACTTCGCGCGGCTCCATCACATTCATCGGTGCGGGGCCTTCTTCGTGACGCGCGCCAAGAAGAACAGTCGGTTCCGACGCCGCTACTCGCGTCCGGTCGACACCTCCACCGGACTGCTCTTCGATCAGACGGTCGTGTTGACGGGCTTCTACTCGCAGCAACAATACCCGGACGCGCTGCGCCGCATTGGCTACCGCGATCCGGAAACCGGCACGCAGTTGATCTTTCTGACCAACAACTTCACCGTCGCGGCCTTGCTCATCACGCAACTGTACCGCTCGCGCTGGAAGATCGAATTGTTCTTCAAGTGGATCAAACAACACCTGCGCATCAAAGCCTTCTATGGGACCAGCGAGAATGCCGTGAAGACCCAAGTCTGGATCGCCATCGCGGTGTACGTGCTGATTGCCATCATCAAGAAGCGGCTGCATCTATCCCAAAGCCCCTACGCGATTCTACAGATCTCGAGCCTGACGTTGTTCGAGAAAATGCCCATTTTGCAAGCCTTTGCTCCATCTCCATCCATTGGCGATCCGCTCAATCTCACAAATCAACCATGTTTACAGGGTTTTTAATCGGACAGCAGTGATGGTCAACATAACCAAACTCTATTCCGGCGAGAGCCAGCCTGCTGACAACCTGCGTTACGGCCACGGGCACAACGC